>JAKOZZ010000432.1 GCA_029779755.1 Pseudomonadota bacterium | reverse complement strand
AACTCGGGCGCGTGCTTTACGTGTACAGCCAGCGCCTGAATCTGGGCACGGTGCGCCAGGACGAGAACGCGCTGTGGAGCCTGGCGCCGCACGACATCTCGTCCATTCTGTTCATGCTGGACCAGTTGCCCACCGACGTGTCGGCGCGCGGCCAGTGCTACGTGCAGCGCGGCATCGAGGACGTGGTGTTCATGAACATGGACTTCGGCGGGCAGGCGATGGCCCACATCCACGTGAGCTGGCTCGATCCGCACAAGATCCGCCGCATCACGGTGGTGGGCAGCAAGCGCATGGCCGTCTTCGACGACGCGGAAGGCAGCGAGAAGCTGCGCATCTACGACAAGGGCGCGCACCTGCCCGACGAGTACGACACGTACGCCGCCTCGACCGGCCTGCGCTTCGGCGACATCACGATCCCCTACTTCAAGGCCACCGAGCCGCTGCGCCTCGAGTGCCAGCACTTCCTGGACTGCGTGCGCACCCGTGCGCAGCCGGTCAGCGACGGGCACGACGGGCTGCGCGTGGTGAAGGTGCTCGAGGCTGCGCAGCGCTCGCTGAAGTCCAACGGGGAACCCCTGCCGATCGATCTCTCCGACCCGCCGCGGGTCGCCGCATAGGACCACCAGACCATGCCTCTGAGCTTCACCTCCGCCGACCGCTTCGACTGGTCGGTCCGCAAGATCGCCGTCGTCGGCCCCGGCATCGTCGGCATGCCGATGGCCGCACTGCTGGCGCATGCCCGCATCCGCGAAGGCAGCGACACGCCCGCCCGCGTGGTCGTCGTGCAGCGCAACTCGCCGACCTCGGGCTGGAAGGTCGACGCGATCAACGCCGGCCGCAGCGTGATCGGCGGCGTCGAACCCGCGCTCGACGACATCGTGCGCGACGCGGTCGCCGAAGGCATCCTGAGCGCCACCTCGGATCCGATGGACGTGGCCGACGCCGACATGGTGCTGGTCAGCGTGCAGACCGACAAAAAGGGGCTCGAGCCCGACTACGGCCCGCTGTTCGAGGCGCTGGAGCTGCTGGCGCAGGCCCTGACGCACAAGCCCGCGGGCAACGTGCCGGTGATCGTGTTCGAGTCGACGCTGGCGCCGTCGAGCATGGCGACGGTGGTGCGCGATCTGTTCGCCCGCCACGGCCTCGTCGAAGGCCGCGACGTCCTGCTGGGCAACAGCCCCAACCGCGTGATGCCGGGACGCCTGGTCGAGCGCGTCGCGGCGTCCGACAAGCTGGTGGCGGGCCTGCATCCGCTGACGCCGAAGCTGATCGCGCGCATCTACGCGCGCATCGTCACCACCGGCCGTCTGCACGAGACCAACAGCATGACCGCCGAGGTCGTGAAGACGCTCGAGAACGCCTACCGCGACGTGCGCATCGCGTTCGCCGCGGAAGTGGCGCGCTACTGCGACGACCACGACATCGACTTCTACGCGCTGCGTGACGCCGTGAACGCGCGTCTGGCGCAGGCGGACGCCGCGTCGGGCGACGCCACCGCGGTGCC
>JAKOZZ010000368.1 GCA_029779755.1 Pseudomonadota bacterium | reverse complement strand
GCTGTCGCGCCGGTCGTGCTGGCGGGTGTGGTCGGGCTGGATGAGCCGCAGCCAGCGAGGCCGGCGGCGAGGACGAGCAGGGCGGCGGAGGCCGCCACGGATCGAGCGCCGAGGGCGCGGGTGGAACGAGACATTCGCAGATCTCCTTGCACAGCAGAGGAATTCGGGCGCGACCTGAGTGTCGGGGCCCGGGCACGGCAGTGCCGACCCGGTCCCTGCAGGGAGGAGGTCGGCGTCAGGCCGGCAACGGCGGGCCGCGGCTGAGGCGAGCCGACCACGGGCGGCGGCGGACGGCATACCGGCGCGCCGCAGGCACGAGCAGCGGGCGCCGCGCGGGCAGCACGATCTCCAGGCGCCGTGGCGCGAGTCGCCGCACCACCCGCCACAGGATCGCTTCGCCACGGGCGAGCAGCCACGCGGCGGCGAGTGCGGCGGCAATGTGGGCGGCCAGCATGAGGGCTTCGTCACCGATATTGCCGCTGGCAGCCAGGCCGGGTATGCCGTGGTGCCCGGTGTGCTCGGTCGGCAGCGCCGAGAGCGCGAGGTGGATCGGCAGTTGGGCCACGGTGAGCAGGGTCGCGAGGCGCCCCACGGTGAGGCGGCGGCCGGACAGCAGCCAGCAGACCGGGGCGACGAGCGCGGTGCCGAGCAGGAGCGGGCCGATCGCGGGGGCCGCTCCTCCGGCTCCGGCATGCGCGGCGCTGGCGAGCATGACGACGACGGACGCTGCGGCGGACGCCCGCACCGCCCTCACCACGCCCCGGCCGGCGAGCAGCACGGGGCCGAGAATACCTGAGCGGGTATGCCGTGACCGGCCCGGGCCGACCGACGGATCTGTGCCGTGCGGCTCACGCGCGGCCAGCTTCGCTGAGGTTCGCCGCGCTTCGCTGAGGTAGGACCCTGCGCGAAGCGCGGCTTCCCTCGGTGCAGGGCAGCCGCCCTCCAGCCGCCAGCTGCCCACCAGCTGCCCACCAGCTGCGCGCCAACCGCCGGATGGTCACCGGGCGATGGCGAGGACCTCCTCGAGCCCTTCCTGCATCGACTCCATCAGCACGTCGACGTCCTTGACTCCGGTGCCGTCGATGGTGAGGCCGATGCAGCAGGTGCCGACGTGCGACACCATGGCCGCCATCATCGCCACCCCTGGCAGCGGCCCGAACGGGAAGACCCGCTCGACCCGGGCGCCGGCCATATAGACGTCGTAGGTCAGCCCCGGCATGTTGGACGCCGACAGGTCGGTCACCGCCCCGAGCCCCATGACCGCGGCGCCGACAGCGGAGGGCAACCGGTTGACCACGGGAGTGAGCACCGAGAAGGAGTCCAGCGCCGGTTCGGCGAGCTGCGCGAGGATGGCCCCGCGCAGGGCAGCCACCCGTTCGGCGGGGTCGACGATGCCGATCGGCGCGGAGAGCATCGCCCCAGCGAACTTGTTGCCACCCATGGGGTCGTCGCTGCGGCGCAACGAGACCGGCACGGTGATGGGGATCTCGTCGATGTCGACGCCGTGGCGCTCGTG
>JAKOZZ010000357.1 GCA_029779755.1 Pseudomonadota bacterium | reverse complement strand
CCCATCGTGCGCCGCGACGAAGGCGCGATCCTCTACGCCGATTTCCTGTCCACCGAAGCGCTGCGCCGCCAGCATGCCGAGAATCCGGCGATCGACAAGGCCGCGATCGTCGACGTCGACGTGGTCCTCGCCGGCAAGCCGCTCGACGAGGCGCTGGCGCCGTTCGCGCCGCTCGACTACGTGATCGCATCCCACGTGTTCGAGCACATCGCCAACCCCATCCGCTGGCTGCAGCAGCTGTCGGGGGCACTGCGTCCCGGCGGCCTGATCTCGCTGGCCATCCCCGACAAGCGCTACACCTTCGACTACCTGCGGGTTCCGACGCGCCTGTCCGAACTGATGGCCAACTACCATCTGGGCGTGGATTTCCCCACGGCACTGCAGGCGCTCGACAACAACCTCAACGTCGTCAAGCTCGATGCGCGGGCGGCCTGGGACGGCACCGTCGACGAGGCCGCCCTCGAGCACTATTTCTCGCCGCAGGTGGCCGTCGAGTACTGGCAGGCCACGATCGCCAAGGGCGTGTTCGCCGACTGCCACTGCACGGTCTGGACCTACCCGCAGTTCGTCGACACCTTCGCGCAGCTGCGCACGCTGGGACTGACGGACCTCGAGCTCGTCCAGTCGCACGCCCCTCCGAAGTACTCGATCGAATTCTTCGCCACGCTGCGCAAGCCGGGCTGACGCCCGCCGCGGGTGACGATCTCGAGGCGGCTGATCGCACGTCGGCCGGCTGGCGGCGGCTGGCCCGCCGCGCGGCCGTCCGTCAGGCGTTCTTCACCACCCCATAGCGCTCGAGCGTGCGCTTGCGGGCCACGTCGTGATCCACCACCGGGTGCGGGTAGTCGACGCCGAGCCGCACGCCGGCCGCCTGCAGTTCCATCGGTGACGCCAGCCAGGGTGCGTGGATCGCCCGGTCCGACAGGTCGGCCAGCTGCGGCAGGTAACGGCGGATGAAGCGCCCCTGCGGGTCGAACTTCTGCGACTGCGTGACCGGATTGAAGATGCGGAAGTACGGCTGCGCGTCGCAGCCGCTCGAGGCGGCCCATTGCCAGCCGCCGTTGTTCGCGGCCAGGTCGAAGTCGATCAGCGTGTCGGCGAACAGCCGCTCGCCGCGCCGCCAGTCGATGCCCAGGTCCTTGGTGAGGAACGACGCCGTGACCATGCGCAGGCGGTTGTGCATGTACCCGGAGTGTTCGAGCTGCGCCATTGCCGCGTCCACCAGCGGGTAGCCGGTGCGCCCCTGTGCCCAGGCGGAGAACAGGCGCTCGCCCTCGGCGCCGTCCTGCCAGGCGATGCGGTCGTACTCGGGCTTGAACGCGCGTTCGGCCGCATGCGGGAAGTGGTGCAGCACCTGGAAGTAGAAGTCCCGCCAGGTCAGCTCCGACAGCCAGACGCGCGCGCCGTCGGCCGCGCCCGGATCAGCGTCCATCACCTGGAGTGCGTGCAGCACCAGGCGCCGCAGCGACACGGTGCCGAAGCGCAGGTGCACCGACAGGTACGACGGCGCCTTCAGCGCCGGGAAGTCGCGTGCCTCGTGATAGCGGCCGATGCGCTCGGCGAACGCGTCGAACAGTGCGCGCGCGCCCGACATGCCGGCGCGCACGCCCAGCGTGTCGAGGTTCGTCGGCGCGAATCCGATCGCCGCCAGCGGGGGCGGCACGAGGTCGTCGGGCGGCGGCGCCAGCGGTGCGTCGGCGGGCAGCGCGTCGGCCGTGATGCCGTGCGCCTGCAGCCGCTTCATCCAGGCGTTGCGGTACGGCGTGTACACGACGAACGGACGGCCCGCCCCGGTCAGCACCTCGTCGCGTTCGAAGATCACCTGATCCTTCACGAGGCGAAGCGCACGACCGTCGGCGGCCAGCGCCCGGGCGACGGCGTCGTCGCGCAGCACGGCCTGGGGCTCGTAGTCGCGCCCGGCGAAGACCGTGCCGACGCCCAGCCGGGCCGCCAGCGCCGGGATCGCCGACCGTGCGCGGTCGTGCAGCACGATCAGGCCGCCACCCTGCAGGCGCAGCGCGGCGTCGAGCTCGGTCACGCTGCGATGGATGAAGTCGACGCGCCGGTCGGCACGCGTGGGCAGCGCCTCGAGGATGTCGCGGTCGAACACGAACACGCACCACACGCGCCCGCCGTGCAGTCGCGCATGGTCGATCGCCGCGTTCAGCGGGCGGTGGTCGTCGCTGCGCAGATCGCGGCGGAACCAGACGAGGGTGCCGGTCTCGGCATGGGGGCGTGCGTTGGCGGGCATGGTGTGGACGGGATCGAGGCCTGCTGCGATGCGCGCGAACCGGCCGGAGTGGGTGCGAGGTCGCGGCGGCCTCCGGCCGACGGACGGCGGTGCAGGCGCTGCGCGCGGATTGTGTCCGTTCCGGCCGATCCCTACAATTCCGGTTTCTGGCGCGTGACCCGAATGCACTCCGATCTGGCCTCCAACCTGACGAACCACTTCCTGCTGGCGATGCCCGGCATGGCCGACGACAACTTCGGCGGCACCGTCGTGTTCGTCGCCGAGCACGGGCCCAAGGGCGCGCTCGGTCTGGTGATCAACCGCCCGATGGAGCTCGACCTGCGCACGCTGTTCGCCCGCATCGACCTGAAGCTCGAGTCCGGCGCGTTCGCCGACCTGCCGGTCTTCTTCGGCGGCCCGGTGCAGAGCGACCGCGGGTTCGTGCTGCACCAGCCGCTGGGCGCCTGGAGTTCCACCGTCACGGTGGGCGACGACGTCGGTCTCACCTCGTCCAAGGACGTGCTCGAGGCGGTGGCCGCCGGGCGCGGGCCGGACCGCATGCTGGTCACGCTCGGCTACTCCGGCTGGGGGCCGGGGCAGCTCGAGGACGAGATCGCGCGCAACGCCTGGCTGACCGTGCCGGCCGACCCGGACGTGCTCTTCGATGTGCCGGTCGAACAGCGGGTGGCACGGGCGTTCGGCCTGCTGGGCATCGATCCCGTCTTCCTGTCGAGCGCGGCGGGGCATGCCTGAGGCCGCGCAGGCCGCGGCGGCGGGGCGGGCCCCGCAGACCATCCTCGCGTTCGATTTCGGCCTGCGGCGCATCGGTGTGGCAGTGGGCAACTCGCTGACCGGGTCGGCCGAACCGCTGGACCTCATCGCCGACGAGGGCAGTGACGCGCGGTTCCGGCGCATCGCCGCGCTGGTCGCCGAGTGGCGGCCCGACCGCCTGGTCGTCGGCCGGCCGGTGCATCCGGACGGCGCATCCCACGAGATGACGGTGCGCAGCGAGCGGTTCGCCCGTCAGCTGCATGGCCGCTTCGGCCTTCCGGTCGACACCGTGGACGAGCGCTATTCCAGCGTCGCCGCGCGCGCCGAGCTCGATGCCGGCAGCCGGCGCGACCGCGCCCGGCACGACGACGCCATGGCCGCGGCGATAATCCTGCGACAATACTTCGATGAACACCGCACCGCTTGACGCCGAAGCCGCCTACGCGGCCCTGCGCGCCGCCCTGGCCGAGACCCTTGCCGCGCAGCCCGAGCGCCGCATCCACCTGATCGGCATCCACAGCGGCGGCGCCTGGGTGGCGCGGCGCCTGCACCTGGATCTGAAGCTGCCGACCCCGCTGGGCGCGCTGTCGTCGGCCTTCCATCGCGACGACTACGGCCGCCGCGGGCTGCCGGCCGAGATGAAGGCGACCGACCTGCCGTTCGAGATCGGCGGCGCCGACATCGTGCTGGTCGACGACATCCTGTACACCGGGCGCACGGTGCGCGCGGCCCTCAACGAGCTGTTCGACTTCGGCCGTCCGGCGCGGGTCGAGCTCGCGGTGCTGCTCGACCGGGGCGGGCGCGAGCTGCCGATCGAGGCCCGCTACTGCGGCGCGCGCCATGCGCTGCGCCCCGGGCAGAGCTTCGTGCTGTCCCACGTGCCGGAACCCGCGCCCGCCGGTCGGTTCAGGCTCGTGATCGAGGACCAGGAGCTGCAGCCCGCGGCGCGCTGACGCCCGCGCCGGCCGCCTCCCGCAGCGTCGCACCGTCGACCCGCCGAGTCCTCGCACCGCCGCAGCGACGCGCCGCCGAACCCGAGACCGCCCGAACCCCGAACCCCGAACCCAAGCACCGCAGCAAGGAAGCGAACAGGCCGCACATGCGTCATCCGCAACTGAACAGCAACGGCGAACTGCAGCACCTGCTGACCATCGAGGGGCTGCCGCGCGCGACGATCATGCACATCCTCGACACGGCGCAGAGCTTCGTCGGCGTGTCCGATCGCGAGGTCAAGAAGGTGCCGCTGCTGCGCGGCAAGTCGGTGTTCAACCTGTTCTTCGAGAACTCGACGCGCACGCGCACCACGTTCGAGATCGCCGCCAAGCGGCTGTCGGCCGACGTGCTGAACCTCAACATCAACACCTCGTCCACGTCGAAGGGCGAGTCGCTGCTCGACACCATCGACAACCTGTCGGCGATGCACGCCGACATGTTCGTGGTGCGCCACGCCACCAGCGGTGCGCCGTACCTGATCGCACAGCACCTGGGGCGCGTGCGCGGCGGCGACGCCCACGTGATCAACGCGGGCGACGGCCGGCACGCGCACCCCACGCAGGGGCTGCTCGACATGTACACGATCCGCCACCACAAGAAGGACTTCACGCAGCTGCGCGTGGCGGTGGTCGGCGACATCCTGCACTCGCGCGTGGCGCGCTCCGACATCCACGCGCTCACTTCGCTGGGGGTGCCCGAGGTGCGCGCGATCGCCCCGTACACGCTGCTGCCGTCGGGGCTCGAGCAGCTCGGCGTGCGCGTGTTCACCGACATGCGCGAAGGGCTGCGCGACGTCGACGTGATCATCATGCTGCGTCTGCAGAACGAACGCATGCGCGGCGCGCTGCTGCCGTCGGCGCAGGAGTACTTCAAGCACTACGGCCTCACCCAGGAGAAGCTCGCACTGGCCAGGCCCGACGCGATCGTGATGCACCCCGGTCCGATGAACCGCGGCGTCGAGATCGAGTCGTCCGTCGCCGACGGTCCGCAGTCGGTGATCCTCGAGCAGGTCACCTACGGCATCGCCGTGCGGATGGCCGTGATGAGCATCCTGGCCGCGAACTGAGCGGTCGACACAGCGCACGGAGAAGCGGACAAGCATGCGACTTTCGATCGTCAACGGCCGGGTGATCGACCCGGCCGCCGGGCTCGACACCCAGGCGGCGCTGCACGTCGCCGACGGACGCATCGCGTCGATCGGCCCGGCGCCCGCCGGGTTCGTCGCGCAGAAGACCATCGACGCCCGCGGCCTGGTGGTCGCGCCGGGCCTGGTCGACCTGGCCGCGCGGTTGCGCGAGCCCGGCTACGAGTACAAGGCCACGCTCGAGTCCGAGATGCAGGCCGCGCTGGCCGGCGGTGTCACCAGCCTGTCGTGCCCGCCCGACACCGACCCGGCCCTCGACGAGCCGGGCCTGGTCGAAATGCTCAAGCACCGGGCGCGCGGCCTGGACGGCGCGCACCTGTATCCGCTGGGCGCGCTCACCGTGAGCCTGAAAGGCGAGGTCATCACCGAGATGGCCGAGCTCGCCGAAGCCGGCTGTGTCGGCTTCTCGCAGGCAGCGCACGAGATCCTGGACACCCAGGTGCTGCTGCGCGCGATGCAGTACGCGCGCACCTTCGGGTTCACCGTGTGGCTGCAGCCGAACGACCCTTACCTGGGCCGCGGCGGCGTCGCCCACAGCGGCCCGGTGGCCGCGCGCCTGGGCCTGCCGGGCGTGCCGGTGATCGCCGAGACCGTGGCGCTGCAGACCATCTTCGAGCTGGTGCGCAGCACCGACTGCCGTGTGCACCTGTGCCGGCTGTCGTCGGCCGCCGGCATCGAGCTGGTGCGGCGCGCGAAGGCCGAAGGCCTGCCGGTGAGCTGCGACGTCGCCGTGCATCACCTGCACCTGACCGACGTCGACATCGGCTTCTTCGACAGCCACTACCGGGTCGATCCGCC
>JAKOZZ010000333.1 GCA_029779755.1 Pseudomonadota bacterium | reverse complement strand
CCGCGCTCTGAACATTGCTCGTCGTTTGCATGATGTCTCCGGTGCCGTTCAGACGCGCGTGACCACTTTCTTGCCGAACACGCCGTTGGGCATGATCGTCAGGATCGTGACGATCAGCACCAGCGCAACCGACAGCTTCAGTTCGGTGCCGATCACGTAGGCGCCCAGCAGGTTCTCGAGCACCCCGACGACGAAGCCGCCGATCACCGCGCCCCAGGGATTGTCGATGCCGCCCAGCAGCGCACCGGCGAACCCGTACAACAGGATGCCGGACATCATGTTCGGGTCGAGGAACACCACCGGCGCGATCATCATGCCGGCGATGCCGCCGATGGCGGCGGCCAGGCCCCAGCCCAGCGCCAGCATCCACGACACCCGGATGCCGACCAGCGCGGCGGAGTCGGGATTCTGTGCCGCGGCGCGCATGGCCAGGCCCAGCGGCGTGAACCGGAAGAACGCGTAGATCGCCACCAGCACGACCAGCGTCACCAGCATCGAACCGATCTCGTGCCCGCCCAGGTACTTGGTCACGAGGAAGCCCTCGGTCGGGAACGGGCTGGGGAACGGCTTGATCGTGTGGTCGAAGATCCAGCCGGACATCGAGTTGAAGATCACCAGCAGGCCGATGAACACGATGACGTTGGTCAGCACCGGCGCCTTCTCGACCGGCTTCAGGAAGATGCGCTGCACGGCCGCGCCGCCGATGAACCCGATGGCGACGGTCAGCGCGAACGCGACCCAGTAGGGCAGGCCGGCCTGGATCAGCGCCCAGCCGATGTAGGTGGCGAAGGTCGCCATCTCGCCCTGCGCAAAATTGATGTGGTGGGTGGCCTGGTAGATCATCACCAGTGCCAGCGCCACCGACGCGTAGATGCCGCCGGTGGCCAGGCCCGAGGTGACCTGATGAATGAACGCTTCCATGGTTGTCTCGCTCCGTGCGCGTCGGTCGACGCTCAGTAGCCGAGGTACGCCTTGCGCACCCCTTCGTCCTTGCTGATCTCGTCGGCCGGTCCCGACATCACCACCGTGCCCGTCTCGAGCAGGTAGGCGTGGGTGGCCAGGTCGAGCGCCAGCGATGCGTTCTGTTCGACCAACAGCATGCTGACCTTCTCGGTCTCGTTGATGCGCCGCAGGATCTGGAAGATCTCGAGCACGATCAGCGGCGCCAGGCCGAACGACGGTTCGTCGAGCAGCAGCAGCTTGGGACGCAGCATCAGCGCGCGGCTGATCGCCAGCATCTGCTGCTCGCCGCCCGACAGCGTGCCGGCCTGCTGACGGAAGCGCTCCTTCAGACGCGGGAACGTCTGGTACATGCGCTCGATGTCCTCCTCGACCGCCTGCTTGTCCTTGCGCACGTAGGCGCCCAGGCGCAGGTTCTCCTCGACCGACAGCGCGGTGAAGGTGCCGCGGCCGTCCGGCACGTGGGCGATGCCGCGGCGCACGATGTCGTCGGTGGAGCGGCCGTCGATCGCCGCGCCGGCGAACTTGATGCTGCCGCTGGTGCGCACCGTCTGGCACATCGAGCGCAGCGTGGTCGTCTTGCCTGCGCCGTTTGCGCCGAGGATGGTGGTGATCTCGCCCTCGTTCAGCGTGAACGACACGCCGAACAGGGCCTGGGTGGAGCCGTACCAGGCGTTGAGGTTCTGGACCTCGAGCAGAGGCGTCTTCATCCCCCGGTCCTCAGTGGGCGACGCCGCCCAGGTAGGCCTGGATGACGTCCGGATTGGTGCGGATCTCCGCGGGCGTGCCCTCGGCGATCTTGCGGCCGAAGTTCAGCGCGACGATGCGGTCGGAGACCGCCATCACGAGGCTCATGTGGTGCTCGACCAGCAGCACGGTGATGCCCATGCGGTCGCGGATGTCGACGATCAGCCGCCCGAGGTCGGAGAGCTCCTCGTGGTTCAGACCGGCCGCCGGCTCGTCGAGCAGCAGCAGCTTGGGCTTGGCCGCGAGCGCGCGCCCGAGCTCGACGCGCTTCTGGATGCCGAACGGCAGATCGCCGGCCGGGCGGTCGCGGTGCTGGGTGAGGTCGAGGTAGCGCATCACCTCCTCGGCCTGCTCCTCGAGGCGCTTCTCCTCGGCACGCACGGCCGGCGTGCGCAGCAGGTTCGCCGCAAAGCCCTGCCGCGAGCGGCAGTGCGCCCCGATCATCACGTTCTGCCGAACGGACATCGTGCGGAACATCGCGAGGTTCTGAAAGGTGCGCCCGATGCCAAGCTCGGCCATGTCGTGCACCGGCGTCGCCGTCACCGACTTCCCCTCGAAGAGGATGTCGCCTTCCTGGTACTGGTACAGCCTGCTCAGGCAGTTGAACAGGGTCGTCTTGCCCGCGCCGTTCGGTCCGATCAGGCCGCAGACCTCGCCGGCCCGCACGTCGAACGAGACCCCGTCGAGTGCGACGATGCCGCCGAAGCGCACCGTGATTCCCTTGACGCTGAGCAAGCCCTGCGTGCTGGCGGGTGCCGTCACGATCTCCTCCGGGCCGTCGTTGAAGTGTGCGGAGTCTACAGGCCCGGGGGGGGGCAATTCCAGGGAACGCGGGCCGTTTCCGCCTGCGGGAATTCCCGGAGATTGCGGGGCTCGTACAATCGGCGGGTGCGCCTCTTCCGACTCACGAAGATCGCGGTCGTCGCCTGGCGTCACGGCCTCGACGAGATCGCCGTTTCCGGTGCCGCCGCCACCTTCGGGTCGCGCTGGCTGGTCACGCTCGTGCGGCTGCTGCGCTTCGGTCGCAAGCTCGACGCACCGCGCGGCGAGCGGCTTCGGCTGGCCCTGGAAGACCTCGGCCCCATCTTCGTGAAGTTCGGTCAGGTGCTGTCGACGCGGCGCGACCTGATGCCGCCCGACATCGCCGACGAGCTTGCCCGCCTGCAGGACCGCGTGCCGCCGTTCGACGGCACGCGTGCGATCGCCGAGATCGAGCGCGGGCTCGGCCGGCGCATCGACGAGGTCTACGACGCGTTCGACGCGCAGCCGATCGCCTCGGCCTCGATCGCGCAGGTGCACTTCGCCACGCTCAAGGACGGCACCCCGGTGGCGGTCAAGGTGCTGCGCCCCGACATGGCGCCCGTCATCGACCGCGACCTGGCGCTGATGCGGGCGGCCGGCGCGCTGCTGATGCGCGTATCGTCCGACGCGCGGCGCCTGCGCCCCCTCGAGGTGATCGACGAGTTCGACCGCTATCTGCACGACGAGCTCGATCTCGTCCGGGAAGCCGCCAACGCCAACCAGCTGCGGCGCAACTTCACCGGTTCGCCGCTGCTGCGCGTGCCCGAGATGTACTGGGACCACTGCGCGACCAACGTGCTCACGATGGAGCGCATGCAGGGCATCCCGATCGGCCAGATCGAGCGCATGCGCGACGCCGGCATCGACCTGAAGAAGCTGTCGCGCGACGGCGTCGAGATCTTCTTCACCCAGGTGTTCAAGCACGCGTTCTTCCACGCCGACATGCACCCGGGCAACATCCTGGTGGGCGACAGCGGCCCGGACTTCAACCGCTACATCGCGCTCGACTTCGGCATCGTCGGCACGCTGTCCGAGACCGACAAGAACTACCTGGCGCAGAACTTCCTCGCGTTCTTCCGGCGCGACTACCGCCGCGTGGCCGAGCTGCACGTCGAGTCGGGCTGGGTGCCGGCAAAGACCCGGGTCGAGGAGCTCGAGGCGGCGGTGCGCACCTGCTGCGAACCGGTGTTCGACCGGCCGCTGCGCGAGATCTCGCTGGGGCTGGTGCTGATGCGGCTGTTCCAGGCCTCGCGCCGCTTCGACGTCGAGATCCAGCCGCAGCTCGTGCTGCTGCAGAAGACGCTGCTCAACATCGAAGGGCTCGGCCGCCAGCTCGACCCCGACCTGGACCTGTGGGTGACGGCCAAGCCGTTCCTCGAGAACTGGATGCAGCAGCAGATCGGCCCGGCCGGGCTGCGCGAGCGTCTCGAACGCGAGGCCGTGCAGTGGCCGCAGCTGCTGCCGCAACTCCCGCGCCTGGCGCATGCGGCGCTGGCGCGTGCGGCCGACCCGGGCCCCGACCCGCTGCTGGTCCGGCTGCTCGACGAGCAGCGCCGCCAGCGGCGCTGGCTGCGCGCGCTGACCGCCGCGCTGCTGCTCGCGATCGCTGCCGCCGGCGCACTGGCCTGGGGGCTGCTGCAGGGCCGATAAACCCTGCTAGGCTTGCGCCTTCCCGCGCGTCGGCCCTCGGCAATCGGCAGCATGCGCGGTCGCAGTACCGACGGCCGGCGTCCGACCGCGTGGCGCCCGGCCCCCCTCAACCGAGCCCCTGCGGAGTCCGCGTCCCATGCTGGTCGCATTCGTTGCCATCTACCTGCTCGTCACCGTGGGCATCGGCTGGTACGCCGCCCGACGGGTCCACAACGCCACCGACTACCTGGTGGCGGGGCGCAGCCTGCCGCTGTACATGAACATGGCGACGGTGTTCGCCACGTGGTTCGGCGCCGAGACGGTGCTGGCCGTGTCGTCGACGTTCCTGAAGGACGGGCTGGGCGGCATCGTCGCGGATCCGTTCGGCGCGTCGTTCTGCCTGATCCTGGTGGCGCTGGTGTTCGCGCGGCGCTTCTACCGGCTCAACCTGCTGACGATCGGCGACTTCTACAAGAAGCGCTACAACCGCACCGTCGAGATCGGCACCGGCGTCGCGATCACGCTGTCCTACCTCGGCTGGGCGTCGGCCAACCTGATGGCGCTGGGCATCTGCTTCAACGTGCTGTCGCGCGGCGCGATCACCCTCGAGCAGGGGATCATGCTCGGCGCGCTCGTCGTGCTGGTCTATCTGCTGATCGGCGGCATGTGGTCGATCGCGTTCACCGACCTGTTCCAGACGGTGATCATCGTGACCGGGCTGCTGTACATCGCCGTGCTGCTCGGCGGCCAGGCGGGCGGGTTCAGCAAGGTGGTCGCCACGGCCGCCGGCGAAGGCAAGTTCGTGCTGCTGCCCTCGTTCGAGGCGAAGGACGTGATCGCCCTGTTCGCGGCGTTCATCACGATGGCGCTGGGTTCCATCGCGCAGCAGGACGTGTTCCAGCGCGTCACCAGCGCCCGCGACGAGAAGACCGCCGTGCGCGGCACGCTGTTCGGCGGGCTGGCGTATCTGGTGGTGGCCTTCGTGCCGATGTTCATCGCCGTGTCGGCCTTCCTGATCGAGAAGGACATGGTCGAGAAGATGCTGCAGAGCGAAGGGAACGACTTCCAGCTCGTCCTGCCGACCCTGATCCTGAACAACACGCCACTCTTCGCGCAGGTGCTGTTCTTCGGCGCGCTGCTGTCGGCGATCCTGTCCACGGCCAGCGGCGCGCTGCTGGCGCCGACCGCGATCTTCAGCGAGAACGTGCTCAAGCCGCTGCTCGGCGGACGCATGCCCGACCGACAGCTGCTGATCACCGCGCGCGTGATGCTGGTCGTCTTCACCGGCGCGACGATGCTGTTCGCACTCAACAGCGAGTCGTCGATGTACGAGATGGTCCAGAACGCCTACAAGGTCACCCTGGTGGCGGCGTTCACGCCGCTGGTCTTCGGCATGTTCTGGCGCGGCGCGACGCCGCAGGGCGCACTGGTGTCGATCGTGTTCGGACTGGGCACCTGGATCGCGATGGAGCAGATCGATCCCGAGGGCCTGATCCCGCCGCAGCTCGTCGGCCTGGGCGCGGCGATCTTCGGCATGGTCGCGGGCTCGCTGGCGCCGCCGATCGCCGGCGGGCGCGGGCATCCGGGCGTCGTCGACGAGGCGGTGCACGGACATGCGCACCTGCACGGGCATGCCCCTGGCCACGGGCACGCCCAAGGACACGGACACGGCAGCGCGCCTTCGCATGGTTCCGCGCAGCGCTGACCGGATGCGCGTGCGCGCCGCCCTGCGATGCTGATCGCCTGCGTCGTCGCCTACCTCGCGGTCACGATCGCGATCGGACTGTATGCGGCACGGCGCGTGCATGGCGTGCGCGACTTCGTGGTGGCCGGCCGCAGCCTGCCGCTGGGGGTCAACCTGGCCACGGTGTTCGCCACGTGGTTCGGCGCCGAGACGGTGCTTTCGGTGTCGGCCACCTTCGCGCGCGACGGGCTGCGCGGCGTCCCGGCCGATCCGTTCGGCGCGGCGTTCGGGCTGGTGCTGGTCGCCCTGCTGTTCGCCCGGGCGTTCTACCGGATGGACCTGCTGACCATCGGCGACTTCTACCGCAAGCGCTACGGCAAGCTGGTCGAGGTGCTGACGAGCCTGGCGATCGGCGCCTCGTACCTCGGCTGGACGTCGGCACAGCTCACCGCGCTCGGCCTGGTGCTGCACGTGCTGACGGGCGGGGCGCTGTCGCTGAACCAGAGCATCGTGATCGGCGCGGCGATCGTCCTCGCCTACACGCTGGCTGGCGGCATGTGGGCGATCGCCTGGACCGACGTGTTCCAGAGCGTGGTCATCGTCGTCGGCCTGGTGTTCGTCGCCTGGCTGGTCGGCGACCTGGCGGGCGGGCCGTCGCGGGTGATCACGCAGGCGTCCGCCGACGGGCGGCTCGCGTTCCTGCCGCGCGGGGGCCTCGCCGAATGGCTGACCTTCGGCGCGGCGTTCCTGACCCTGGCGCTGGGCTCGATCCCGCAGCAGGACGTGTTCCAGCGCGTCACCAGCGCCCGCGACGAGAAGACCGCCGTGCGCGGATCGCTGCTGGGCGGCGCGGCCTATTTCGTGATCGCCTTCATCCCGATGTTCATCGCCTATGCGGCCATCGTCATCGAGCCGAACTACGCCGAGCTGTTCGCGTCGGAAGACGCGCGCGAGGTGCAGCGCATCCTGCCGGACCTGATCCTGATGAAGACCCCGGTGTGGGCGCAGGTCCTCTTCTTCGGGGCACTGCTCTCCGCGGTGCTGTCCACCGCCAGCGGCGCGCTGCTCGCGCCCACCGCGCTGTTCACCGAGAACGTGCTGCGGCCGTTCTTCCCGCGGCTGGGCGATCGCCGGCTGCTGCAGCTGCTGCGCACGGTGCTGGTGCTGTTCACCTGCGCGGCGCTGCTGTTCGCGCTGAACTCGCGCAGCACGATGTACGAGATGGTTCAGAGCGCCTACAAGGTCACGCTGGTGGCCGCGCTCGTGCCGCTCGCTGCCGGCATCTACTGGAAGCGCGCCACGGTGCAGGGCGCGCTGCTGTCGATCGGCGCCGGGCTGGTCGTGTGGCTGTCGTGCGAAGCCAACTTCTCCGACGCCACGGTGCCGCCCCAGCTGGCCGGCCTGGCGGCCGCCGTGCTCGGCATGGTGGTCGGCTCGTGCACGCCGCAGCTGCTGCGGCAGCCG
>JAKOZZ010000326.1 GCA_029779755.1 Pseudomonadota bacterium | reverse complement strand
CCGCCGACGAGCGCGTGCGCATGGACCCCGACCAGCACATGGGCGCGCTGTATCCGTTCACGCTGAACCAGAAGCTGGCGAAGATCACCGAGAACAGCCCGTGGTACAGCGATGCGTCCGCGTCGCCCTGGGGCCGACCGATCATCCCGCTCGAGATGATCAGCGTGCTGGCCGAGTACTCGAACCGCCAGGCGGAGTTCCCGGTGAAGGGGCCGGCGGTCGGGCTGTTCGCCGACCAGGAGATCCGCCTGATCGACGGACCGCTGTTCGTCGGGCAGGACTACCTGATCCGGCGCGAGATCGTGCTGCTGTCGGAGAGCAAGCGCACCGAGTCGTACTGGGTGCGCGCCGACATCTTCGACGCCGACGGCCGCACGCTGCGCGCGCAGGTGCTGCTGAACCACGCGACGCTCAAGCAGTCGTTCGCGGGCTACGACGACGCGCGTTCCGCGCGCGAGCGGGCATGATCGCCCACGTCACGTGCGCATCGGGGGTGGCGGCCCCGGATCGGAGCGGATCGTGACCGCCAGGACCACCCACGATCCCGTCGACGTGCTGATCATCGGCGCCGGCGCGGCGGGTGCCGCCGTCGCCTGGAGCCTGGCCGACACGCGCATGCGCATCCTGTGCCTGGAACAGGGCGACTGGTGCAACCCCGCGCAGTACCCGAGCACGGGCCGCGACTGGGAGGCACGCCAGCTGGGCGACTACAGCTTCAACCCGAACCGTCGGCGCGCGCCCGGCGACTATCCGGTCAACGAGCGCGACTCGCCGATCAAGGTCGCCAACTTCAACGGCGTGGGCGGCGGCACGGTGCTCTACGCCGGCCACTTCCCGCGCTTCCACCCGTCGGACTTCCGCGTGCGCTCGCTCGACGGGGTGGCCGACGACTGGCCGATCGACTACGCGACGCTCGACCCGTACTACGCCGAGAACGACCGCATGATGGGCATCTCGGGCCTGGCGGGCGACCCCGCGTATCCGTCGTGCGGCGCAGTGATGCCGCCCGTGCCGCTGGGCAAGGCGGGCGACGCGTTCGCGCGCGGCCTCAACACCCTGGGCTGGCACTGGTGGCCGTCCGACAGCGCGGTCGCCACGCAGGACTACGACGGGCGCGCGCGCTGCATCAACCTGGGCCACTGCGTGGCGGGCTGCGCGCAGGGGGCGAAGGCCAGCACCGACATCACCTACTGGCCGCATGCGATCCGCGCCGGCGTGAAGCT
>JAKOZZ010000324.1 GCA_029779755.1 Pseudomonadota bacterium | reverse complement strand
CCGCCTGTTCGACCTGTTCGAGCAGAAGACCGGGCTGCTGCAGCTGCTCGACGCCTCCAGCCGGGCCGAGGGCGTGCAGATCTTCATCGGCGGCGAATCCGAGCTGGTGCCGATGGATCAGGTCAGCGTGGTGGTGGCGCCGTACGAGGTCGACGGGCGCATCGTCGGCACGCTGGGCGTGATCGGGCCCACGCGCATGGCGTACGAGCGCGTGATCCCCATCGTCGACATCACGGCGCGGCTGGTGTCCAGCGCCCTCAGCCACCAGGGCTGAGCACCGCCGCACCGTCGCGCCCGTCAGGCGGGCTCGGCCTGGCGGGTCAGCCAGTCGCGGGCGCTTCCTAGCGCGCCTTCCAGCGTGGGCAGCAGCGCCGCAGCGCGCGACACGCCGCCCGCGCGTGCATCCTCGTCGATCTCGCGGCACAGGCGGCTGACGCGGGTCAGGCCCAGCGAGCCCGCGGACGACTTCATCTGATGCGTGATCGCGTGCAGGGCGGCCGCGTCGCCCGCGTCGATCGATGTCCGGATGCGAGGCAGCTTCTCGTCGACGTCGGACAGGAACGCCTCGACGAGCTCGCGCAGCAGGCCTGTTGCGCCGTCCGGATCGAGCGCGCGCACGCCGGAGAAGATCTCGAGGTCGAACTCGTCGCCGTCGTCGATCCAGGCCGCGGCCGGGGCAGCCGTTGGCGCAGCGGCGGGCGCAGCGGCGGCCGCTGCGGTCGGTTCGGCGGGCCGTGCGAGGGTGCCCGCCGGCGCGTCGTCCGCCGTGCCCGCCGCCGTCCAGCGGCGCAGCACCGCCTCGATCTCGCCGATCGAGAACGGCTTGGTCAGGTAATCGTCCATGCCGGCGGCGAGGCAGGCCTCGCGGTCACCCTTGAGCGCATGCGCCGTCAGCGCGACCACCGGCGTCGGGCGGGCGTTGCCGGCGGCCTCGCGGGCGCGCAGGTGCTGGGTCGCGGTGAACCCGTCCATCTCCGGCATCTGGCAGTCCATCAGCACGATGTCGTATCGGTCGCGGGCCAGCATCTCCAGCGCGATCGCGCCGTTGTCCGCGATGTCGACCGTGCAGCCGAGCCGCTCGATGATCCCGCGCGCGACCATCTGGTTCACGTGGTGGTCCTCGGCGACGAGCACCCGGATGCCGGCCAGCGGCGCGTCGTCGGCCGTGCGGCGCGGCGCGTCCTCGCCCACCGGCACCTGGGCGATCTCCAGCAGGCGGTTGAAGAAGCGCGACACGCGGGGCGGCACGGGAATGCGGCACACGCCGCTGTCGTCGTCGAGCACCGTGGCCAGCGGGTCGCGGCTGATCACGATCATCGACACGCGCCGGCCGCGCGCCCCCGCCTTGACACTGGCGGCCAGGCGGACGGTGGCCGAGGTGTTCCCGCCGGGGGCGTCGCACACGAAGACGTCGGTGCCGTCGTGGTGTGCGCCGTCCGACATCCACGCGTCCAGCAGTCCGTCCTCGTCGTCGAACTCGGTGTGGGCGACGCGCCAGGCCTTCAGGTGCGCCTTCACGAACTGTCGATGACGGCGGTCCGACACGAGCGACCAGACGCGCAGCGAGGCGAACACCGTGCCGTCCTTCGCATCGCCGCCGACCGCGGGTGCGTCGGAGAGCTCGAGCGGGAGCTCGACGGTGAACGTCGAGCCCTCGCCGAGGCGGCTGCGCGCGGAGATCGTGCCGCCCATCAGTTCGACCAGCTGTCGCGCGATCGACAGCCCCAGCCCGGTGCCGCCGAAGCGCCGTGACATCGAGCCGTCGGCCTGCGCGAAGGTCTCGAAGATGCGCGAGAGCGCCTCCTCGCCGATGCCTTCACCCGAATCGGACACTGCCACCACGAGCCGCGGGCCGCCCAGTGCGGCGTGGATCTCGGCACGGATCTCGACCTTGCCGCGCGTGGTGAACTTGACGGCGTTGCCCACCAGGTTGACGAGCACCTGGCGCAGCCGGGCGCCGTCACCGAGCACGCCGGAGGGCATGTCGGACGGGTAGTCGAGCTCGATCACGAGGCCTTTCTGCCGCGCGCCGGGCGTGAACAGGTCCGCGACGTCGTGCAGCACCTCGCCCGGGTCGAAGGGGTAGCGCTCGAGCTCGAGCTTGCCCGCCTCGATCTTCGACAGGTCGAGGATGTCGTTCAGCAGGCCCAGCAGCGCCTTGCCGGAACGCTGGATCGTCGACAGCAGCTCGTGCTGGCTGCCCGACAGGGGCGTCATGCCGAGCAGGTCGGCCGTGCCGAGCACGCCGTTCATGGGGGTGCGGATCTCGTGGCTCATGTTTGCCAGGAACTGCGACTTCGCGCGGCTGGCCTGCTCGGCGCGCTCCTTCTCCTGCCGCAGCTGTGTGACCGTGCCGGCCAGCTCCTGCGTGCGGGCGCGCACGGTCGATTCCAGCTCTTCGTTGTACCGGGCGAGCTTCGAGTCCCGGCTCTCGATCTGCGCGAGCATCGCGTTGAAGCCGTCGCCGAGCGCACCGATCTCGTCGTTCGCGGTGCGCGGCGCACGCCGGGTGTAGTCCTGACTGGTCGCGATGTCGTCCATCAGGGCCTTCAGGGCCAGCACGGGGCGGGTGACGGCCCGCTGCACCACGCGCGCGATCAGGATCACGGCCGTGCTGATGGCAAGCGTCAGCAGCGCACTGACCGCGAGCAGGCGATCGGCGAGCTCGGCGAGTTCGGCGCGGTCGGTCATCAGCACGACGGTGCCCAGGCGTTCGCCCTGCACCCGCACCGGCGCCTCGACCTTCAGCAGCGTGCCGGGGCTGCCGTCGTGCGTCACGTAGGCGAGCGAGCGCGCCTGCAGGTCGGGCGTCGCGCTCCGGTCGGAGAGGGCGGGCGCCGCGCCGCCCTCGGACGCGCCACGACGGTAGGTGGCGACGCGCTCGCCCGTGCCCGTGTACAGCGCCGCGCTCAGGACCTCGGGTGTGGAGTGCAGCGTCGCGAGCACCGCGCGCGCAGCGGCCTCGTCGCCGAACGCGATCGTCGCACTGGCGCTGTCGGCGATCAGCGCGCCGATGTTGAGCATGCGCGACTCGATCGCACGCTCGGCGCTCCGGTACTGCAGCACGCCCATGATGCCGATGCCGAGCAGCATCGCCAGCAGCGCCGTCAGAGCGATGATGCCCGCCAGCTTGGTTTCGATCGAAAGGTGTCGCGTCGGAGTTCCGGCCATGTCGGATCACCAGAAGGGGGGAGGAGGGGAGGCGCGGCGCATCGCGTCAGAACGCATAGCTGGCCTTCAGGTACACGCTGCGCTGGTTCAGGGTGACGCCCGCGCCGAGCTCGGACACGAATTCGAGCCGACGCGCCGCGGCGAGGTTGCGTCCCACGAGCGCCAGTTCGAGGTGACGGTCGACCCGCCAGCCCACGCGTACCGTGGCGTCGAGGTAGCTGTCCACGCGCGCGTCCGGCACGAGCGATTCGTTGTTCGGCCGGCGCAGCGCGCCGACGTAGGCCAGGCGCGTGTCGAGCGACCAGCCCTGTCCGAGATCGATGTAACTGCTCACGCCGGCCTGGGTGCGCGGCGACGCCCCCTTGGCCCAGCCTTCCGCGTCGCTGCCCGGTGTGTCGAGATCGTGCAGCGCCGCGTTGAACAGCGTGAGGTTGCCGACCAGGCGCCAGCGCGGCGAGACCGTCCAGAGGGCGCTGAGCTCCGCGCCGCTGGTGCTGCCTTCCATCGCGTTGGTGAACTGGACGTTGGCCGTGAAGGGCGAGAACGTGACCCAGTTGCGCAGGGTGCGCAGCCGGTCGTAGCGGCTGTGGAAGACGGTGGCATCGAGGCCGAGCTGGCTGCCGATGCGCCGGCGCCAGCCGAGCTCGAAGGTGTCGACGCGTTCCGAACGGAACTCCGGATTGCCGTGGATCGCGACGCCCGGCGTCACGCCGAGTGCGGGCAGACGGGCGGCGGCGTCGCGGTCCAGGCGCGACGGCGTGCGTGCCGCGCGGCTGTACGACGCCCACACCCGGGTGCGCTCGTCCGG
>JAKOZZ010000312.1 GCA_029779755.1 Pseudomonadota bacterium | reverse complement strand
CACCGCCGCCGCCGCCGCCGCCACCGCCGCCGCCGCCGCCGCCGCCGCCACCGCCGCCGCCGCCGCCGCCAACCCCGGTGCCGGAGCCCTCGACGCTCCTGCTGGTGGCTGCTGGCATCGCCCTGGTCGCCCGTCGCGCGAGCCGCCCACACCGCTAGTCGGCCGCCGCAGGTTCCCTGGTCGATGCGTCGAGGGGCCCTGCGGACGACAGCGGGCCTGCGACCGTGCCTGCACCGCGCAACGAACCTCGCACGGTCGCCTGTCCGGGCTGAACGCGATCGCGCGGAGGGGCCAGCACTGCGGCCCCCGGAGCGCTTCGGCAGCGCCGCCGTGCCATAGTCGCGCCATGAGCCTCTCGCTGCGCGCCTATCCCCGGTCGTTCCGTCGCCTGCTGGCCGTCGGCTTCGTACTGGTCGGCGCGCCTGCGGCGATTGCGCTCGCGTCCCTCGCCTACTCGGTGTCGTCCTTCGCCGACCGTGCGGACGACGCGATCCAGCACGCACGCCTCGCGACCCAGGCATCGCGCACGTTCGCCGAGGCCCTCACGGCGCTGGAACGCAACGCCCGGCAGATGCAGATCCTCGAGGACCGGTCGCTGCTGGGAGCGTACGAGACCAACCGCCGCAGATTCGCCGACGCCGCGGCGCAGCTGCGCACCGTCGCGAACGATCCTGCAACGAATGCGTCGCTGGATGCGGCTGCCGAGCTCGAGGCCCAGGTGTTCGACGCCCTGCGATCGGCGCGCCCCACGGTCACCGAGCGGTTCGAGCGCCTGCGTGCGCTGTCGGCCCAGATCCAGCGCGACAGCGCCGAGCGCGTCGATCACGAGACCGACGCGTTGCGCGCCACGGCGGCGCACGTGCGCCGGATCGCCCTGGGTCAGGCCGCGGCGCTGGTGCCGCTGGTGCTGCTGCTGATCGTCGGGTTCACGGTGCTGGTGGGTCGGCCGATCCGGGCGCTCGATGCCGCGATCCGGCGGCTGGGCAGCGGCAATTTTGCAGAGCCCGTCCGCGTCGACGGGCCCGACGACCTCGTCGAGCTCGGGCGCCGGCTCGACTGGATGCGCACCGCCCTGATCGGCCTCGAGCAGGACAAGAACCGATTCATGCAGGAGATCGCCCACTCGCTGAAGACGCCGCTGGCAGCGCTGCGCGAAGGCAGCGAACTGCTCGGCGACGGCACCCTCGGAGCGCTCAGCCCCGAGCAGCACGAGATCGCCGACATCCTGAGGCGCAACGCGGTCGAGCTCCAGGGGCTGATCATGGGGCTCATCCAGTACGGACAGACGTGGACGCAGCGCACGGCACTGTCGCTCACCGACTGGGACTGCCGCGCGGTGGTCGACGAGGTCGTCGCCCGCCATGGGCTGGCCCTGCGATCGAAAGGGATCACGATCCAGAGCGACGTACCGCACGGGTCCGTGCGGGCAGACCGCGCCAAGGTGGCCGCCATCCTCGACAACCTGATCTCGAACGCGATCCGCTACTCGCCGCAGGATGCGAAGATCGAGATCCGCGCGCGCCGCGAGGATGGCCATCTGGCCATCGAGGTGTCCGACCAGGGCCCGGGCGTATCCCCCGAAGACCGGGAACGCATCTTCGACCCCTTCGTCCAGGGACGCGCGGTCGGATCGGGCCTGGTGCCCGGCTCCGGAATCGGGCTGGCCATCGCACGCGAGCACGCACTCGCGCACGGCGGCTCGGTGATGGTGATGGACAGTGCGCACGGTGCGCGTTTCCGGGTCGTGCTCCCGGTGGAGAATGGATGAGAACCCTCGCAGCCGGCCTGGCCGCGGTCACACTGCTCGGCGGTTGCGCGCAGCTGCGCGAGATCACGGAGTCGATCACGCGCGAACCGGCGCGGGAATCGGCACGCGACCCCGCACCCGTCGAGTCCGCCCTGTCGGCCGGTGACCGCGCGCTGGCGTACTACGCGCGCCTGCGCCGCCTGCCCGCCGCCGAACTCACGCGCGAGCGCGAGCAGGCACGTCGGGCGCTGGCCGCCAACGGCTCCGACGAGAACCGGATGCGGTATGCGCTGGCCTTGTCCGATTCGATCGACAGCAGCGCCGAGGCCGCGCGCGTGATCGAGCTCATCGACCCCATCGCGCGCCGGCGCGAGGCACCGCTGCACGGGCTGGCCGTCACGCTGCGCAGCCTGCTCGTCGATCTGCAGGTGGCCCACCGCGAGCGCGCCGAACTGCTGCGCGAGCGCGGCGACTGGCAACGCGAGCGCACCGAGTCGCAGCGCGAGCGGGCCGATCTGCAGCGCGACCGCGCCGACCTGCAGCGCAAGCTCGACTCGCTGAAGGCGCTCGAGAAGAGCCTCAGCGACCGCGACGGAGCGCAACGATGACCGCGCCCCGCGCCCGCGTGCTCGCGGTCGACGACGACCGGGACCTGCTGCGTCTGCTGTCGATCCGCCTGCGCTCGGCCGGGTTCGAGGTCGTCACGGCCGACAGCGGCGAGGCCGCCCTGGCGTGCATGGCAGTCCAGGTGCCCGACGTGGTCGTCACCGACAAGCGCATGGCGGGCATGGACGGGCTGGGACTGTTCGACGCGATCCGCCGCCAGCACGCCACCCTGCCGGTGCTCGTGCTCACCGCCCACGGCACCATTCCCGAGGCGGTGGCCGCCGCGCAGCGCGGTGTCTTCGCGTACCTCGAGAAACCCGTCGAACCCGCGCAGCTGATCGACACGGTGCGCGCCGCCCTGCGCGCCGGCGGTCCGTCGCCCGGGGCCACGTCGACGAGCGCCGCCCCGGACGGCACCACACCGCCCGACTGGCGGGCCGGGATCGTCACGCGCAGCGCGCGCATGGAGGCGCTGCTGGCCAAGGCCGGACTGGTGGCCGCCGGCGACGCGGCCGTCCTCATCGTCGGCGAGAGCGGCACCGGCAAGGAGCTGCTGGCGCGCGCGATCCACCGGGCCAGCCCGCGCGCAAACGGTCCGTTCGTGGCGGTGAACTGCGGCGCGATCCCCGAGCATCTGCTCGAATCCGAGCTCTTCGGCTACGTGAAGGGCGCGTTCACCGGCGCGCTGCGCGACCATCCCGGCCTGTTCGCCGAAGCCCATGGCGGCACGCTCTTCCTCGACGAGATCGGCGACATGCCGGTCGCGCTGCAGGTCAAGCTGCTGCGCGTGCTGCAGGAGCGCGAGCTGCGACCGCTGGGCGCGACCCGCAGCCGCACGATCGACGTGCGCATCGTGTCGGCCACCCATCGCGACCTGACGGCGGCAATGGCCGAAGGCCGCTTCCGCGAAGACCTCTACTACCGCCTGAACGTGATCGCGCTCGAGCTGCCGGCGCTCGCCGAGCGGCGCGAGGACATCCCGCTGCTGGCCGCGCACATCCTGCAGCGCACCGCCGCCCAGTACGGCAAGACCGTCAGCGGCTTCGCGCCCGACGCGATGGAGCGGATGGTGGGCGCGCAGTGGCGCGGCAACGTGCGCCAGCTCGCCAACGTGATCGAGCAGGCGGTGGCGCTGTCGACCACGCCGATCGTGCCGGCCGCGCTGATCGACCAGGCCATCCGCGACACCGGCGACGCGATCGACTCGTTCGAGGATGCGCGCAACCGCTTCGAGCGCGACTACCTGGTGCGTCTGCTCAAGATCACCGACGGCGTGGTCGCGCGCGCCGCCCGCCTGGCCAAGCGCAACCGCACCGAGTTCTACAAGCTCCTGTCGCGGCACCACCTGGACCCCAACGACTTCAAGTCCGGCGCACGGGAACCCTGAGGCGTCGCGCGGGCAGCGCAACCGCCGCGCACCTGTCGCCAGCCGGCGACACGGCGATCTCCGGCAAATCAGGCACTTGCGTGGAAGCCCCGGTGGACCTGTCGCCGATCGGCGACAGTCGCCGCATGAAGAACGCACGATAACGCCCTGTTTTACAAGGAATTTCCGGTCTGGCACGCAGCTTGCTGTATCGCCAGGGGGGCGGGACGCATGCCCCGCCCGACACAGCCAGGAGACCACAACGATGCAACGAGACAGGACACGGATGCTGCGACCGTGGAGCATGTCGGCCAGCGCGGCGGCGGTGCTGGCGGTGACGAGCGCCGCCTTCGCCTCGGGCGACACCAACTCGGCACTGGCGCTGGGGTCCAAGGATCGCCTGTTCCGGCAGCTGGACCTCAACCGCGACGGCGTGATCAGCCGCGCCGAGTCCGCCCGCGAGCCCGGCTTCGCCCGGGGCTTCGACGAATCCGACGAGGATGGCGACGGACGCCTGAATACGCGCGAGTTCATGCGCGCACGATCGATCTACCAGCGCGCCGCGCTTGCCGAACTGAGCCGCGACGCGCTGATCAGCGCAAAGGTGAAGGCCACGCTGATGCGCGACCCGAAGCTCGGCGGCCTCGACCTCGACGTGAAGACGCAGGACGGTGTCGTCCTGCTCACGGGCAAGGTGGTGAACCCCGGCGAAGCCGAGCACGCGCGCCACGTTGCGCGCAGCGTCAGCGGCGTGGTCGCCGTGCGCGACGAGCTCGTGACGCTGCGCTGAGCGCCGAAAACGATTCCCCCGCTCCCGACAACAACGACAAGGATCAGAACCCATGAACACCCGCACGCCTCTCCTCCTCCAGAAGACGCGCACCCGCCGGCTGCGCAGGCTCGCCCCGGCCGCGGCGCTCGCCGCGGCGCTCGCCCTGTCGGGCTGCGCCAGCAACCCGTCGCGCCAGGACCTCGGCACGGTGGCCGGCGCCGTCGTCGGCGGCGTCACCGGCTCGGTGCTCACCGGCGGCAGCACGTTCGGCACGGTCGGCGGCGCCGTCGCCGGCGGCTACGTGGGCCGCGAACTCAGCAAGGACGGCCGGCGTCGCTGACGCCATCGAAGGAGCACCGCGATGAAACCCACCCTGAAGCAGATCCGCCCGCGCGCGCAGGACATCCTGTTTCCGCTGCTGGTATTCGCGGCCGTGTCGGTCGTGGCCGTCAGCGTGCTGTCGACCGCCGCGATCGTCGGCTGGCTGTCGCCGGAGCACGTGCTGGCGCTGCTGCCGGCGGTGTCGACCTGAGCGCCACGTGCCCGCGTGTTGGCCGGGACACCGCCGGGACGCAGTGCCGGCCCCGGGTGTCCCGCCTCAGTCGAATCCGGGCGGGCGTCGCCACGCGAAGCCCGCCTGCTCCAGCCGCGCGGCCAGGCCGATCGTCTTGAGGTCGCCGTGCGCGGGCCCCACGATCTGCACGCCGATCGGCATGCCGTCCCGCCCGGGCCCGGTCGGAATCACCGTGGACGGCAGGTAGGACACGCCGGCCAGCCCCGCCCAGAACAGGCAGTCGAAGTACGGCCGGGGATGCCCGTCGACGGTGATGCGCCGCTGGCTCATCGGCCGATGATCGTGCGGGAATGCGGTCGTGGGCATCACCGGCATCAGCATCGCGTCGAAGTGCTGGAAGAACCGATGCCAGGCCCAGCGCAGCGCCGTGCGCGCCTCGTCTGCCGCCACCCAGTCGCGGTGACGCATCGTCTGGAAGCGCAGCAGATGCGCGAGGCGGCTGTCGTCGGCCGGGTCCAGCGCGTCGGCCTTGGCCACGTTGCGCCGGAACTGGTCGTCGGTCAGGGACACCGACAGCGCCGACTGCAGCAGCGCCTGGTAGGTGTCGTGACTGTGATCGGGGTCGAACTCGGGACGGGCCGTCTCGTCGACGTGGGCACCGCCCTCGGCCAGCGCCGCTGCCACCGCGCGCACGCGGGCCGACACTTCGGCCGACACCGGCGCGCGCGCATCGTCGGCCCAGACGGCGATGCGCAGCGCATGCGTGGGCTTGTCCAGGCCATTGAGGCGCACGTCGAGCCCGGCGGCGTCGAGCTCGTCGGGGCCGGCCAGCGCCCGCACCACCAGCTCGAGGTCGGCCGCGCTGCGCGCGATCGGGCCGATCACCGCGATGTCGATCGGCCGCAGCGCACCCAGATCGTGCCCGCGCGGCGACAGCAGACCCCAGGTGGGCTTGTGCCCGAACACCCCGCAGTAGTGCGAGGGGTTGCGGATCGAGCCGCCGATGTCGCTGCCGAGCTCCAGCCCCGTCAGGCCGGCGGCGATCGCCGCGGCCGCGCCCCCCGAAGAGCCACCCGGTACGCGTTTGGTGTCCCACGGGTTGCGGGTGGTGCCGTAGATCTCGTTGTAGCTCTGGAAGTCGGCCAGCGCGACCGGAACGTTGGTCTTGCCGAAGATCACCGCACCGGCGCGCTCCAGACGCTGCACCGCAACGCTGTCCTGCGTCGCGATGCTGTCGCGCCGCTCGGGAAAGCCCCAGGTCGACGGCATGCCGACGCGGTCGTGCGACTCCTTGATGGTCATCGGCACGCCGTGCAGCGGGCCCCACACCTCGCCACGCGCCAGCGCCGCGTCCGCCTGCGCGGCACGCGCGCGGGCGCCCTCGGCG
>JAKOZZ010000039.1 GCA_029779755.1 Pseudomonadota bacterium | reverse complement strand
CGCCGGCGAGCACCACCACGTCGGCGTCGACGCCCGCCGGGTCGAAGGTGGCATGCTCGACATGCAGATCGGACAGCACCAGCAATCGCACCTGTGTTCTCCCGGGTCACGCGGTGTTCGGATGACGCGATTCTAGTGCGGCGGCGAGCGCCGGATCGCCGCCCAGCGTCTCGGCCACCGCCGCCTCGAACCGGGTGACGGCGAAGCCGGGCGCCAGCGCCTGCAGGCGCTCGCCGGCGAGCGCATGCGGCACCTGCCACAGGTAGCGCATCTCGAGCACCGCACGCCACATCGGCATCACCGGCGAAAGCCATCGCATCAGCGTCCACGGCAGGTCGCGACGGCGCAGCCGGCGACCGCTCAGCGACGACAGCACGCGCGTCCAGTCGGCACCGGTCACCGCATGGCCGGGAAAGTGAATCGACTCGAACGCCGCGAGCCGGTCGCGCGCCTGTGCGACGCGCACGAAGGCACGCGCCAGGTCGGGCAGCCAGGCCCAGGCGTGGACCACGTCGGGCGGCCCCGGATAGGTGACGATGCCGCGGCCGAGATCGCGCGCGATCGCCAGGTCCAGCCAGGACCCGCGACCATCGCCGCCATAGAAATCGCCGGCGCGCACGACCACGGCACGCAGACCGCGGGTCGTCGCATCCTCGATCGCCCGCTCGATCGCCACCCGGATGCGGCCTTTCGATGTCGTCGGCGCGAACGGGACCGCTTCGTCGAGCAGGGCCGGCATCGCCCTGCCGAAGTTGTAGACGTTGCCCGGCAGCATCAGCAGCGCGCCCAGCGCGGTCGCGATGTCGATCGCTGCCCGGGCCATCGGCATCGCCTCCCGCGCCCATCGGGTGTAGATCGGATTCAGCCCGGTCACCACCACCTCGGCGCCGCGCGCCCGCGCCACGATCCGCGCCGCGTCCGCGATCTCGCACTCGAGGTATTCCACCCCACCCGCCAGCGGATCGGCCGGAGCCCGGCGCACCTGCGCAACCACCGACCAGCCGGCGGCCGCGAAGGCGCGCGCCGCCGCCCGGCCCAGTCGCCCGTTCGCCCCCAGCACCAGCACCCGTCCGATTCCGTCGTTCATGTCGCACGCTCCGTGCACGTCGTCGATGCCGGTCAGTCTGCGTGCCGCACGGATGATCCACAATTGGCGCAACACGCATTTCTGATATTCATCGATGAATACCCTGGACCGCCTGCTCGACTGGAACCTGGTGCGCAGCTTCGTGGCGACGCACGACGGCGGCAGCCTGAGCGCCGCTGCCCGCCAGCTCGGCAGCAGCCAGCCGACCGTCGGGCGTCAGATCGCGGCACTGGAAGCCGCGCTGGGCGTCGCGCTGTTCGAGCGCACGCGCCGCGGACTCGCGCCGACCGACGCGGCGCGGGCGATCGTCGAGCATGCGCGGCAGATGCAGCGCGCGGCCCACGCGCTGGAGATCGCCGCGTCGGCACGCTCCGAACGGCTCGAGGGGGTGGTGCGGATCTCGGCCAGCGAGGTGATCGCCGCGATGGTGCTTCCGACGCTGCTCGCGCGCCTGCGGCAGGCCGAGCCGGGGATCGGCATCGAGGTGGTCGCCACCAATGCGGTCAGCAACCTGCTCGAACGCGAAGCCGACATCGCGGTGCGCATGGTCCGGCCGCGGCAGGCGAACGTCGTCGCGCGCCGGCTCGGAACGATGCCGATCGGCGTGTATGCGAGCCGCGACTACCTGTCGAGGCGGCCGAGGCCTCGCCGCCCCGCCGACCTCGGCACGCACGAGCTGCTGCTGTACGCGGACGACGATGCGATCGAGCGCGGCTTCCGCGTCGCCGGCATCGCACTCGATGCCGCGCGCGTCGCACTGCGGACCGCGGACCACCTGGTGTACTGGCAGGCGCTGCGCGCCGGACTGGGCGTCGGCTTCGTGGCAACGCTGATCGCGGACGACGAGCCCGCGCTCGAGCGCCTGGCGCTGCCGGAGCTGCCGGTGCCGAAGCTGGACGCCTGGCTGGCGGTGCACCGCGAGCTGCGCTCGAGCCGGCGCATCCGCCGCGTCTACGACTTCCTCGCCGACGCGCTGACGCGCCGCCTCGCGCGGTGAATCAGACCAGCACGCGCTCGATGCCGCCGGCGTTGGCCTGCGCGACGTACCGCTCCATCCAGTCCTCGCCGAGCAGGTGCCGGGCGAGCTCGATCACGAGGTAGTCGGCCTCGACCCCGGTGTCCCCCTCGTAACGCGACAGCCCCTGCAGGCAGGACGGGCACGAGGTGAGCACCTTCACCGGCCCGTCGAACGCCCCCGCGGCCTGTGCGGGGTCGGACGCGGCACCGCCCGACAGACCGTCCTGCCGCACCGGGATCGCGCGCAGCGCTGCCGCGCCCTTGCGCATCTCCTCTTCCTTGCGGAAGCGCACCTGCGTGGACACGTCGGGGCGGGACACCGCCAGCGTGCCGGATTCCCCGCAGCACCGGTCGTTCTTCTCGACCTTGCCGTTGAGGCTGTCATTGATCAGGGTGTTGACCACCTTGGCCGACGCGTACGTCTTCATCGGGTTGTGGCAGGGCTCGTGATACATGTAGCGCGCGCCCGTCACGCCCTCGAGCTTCACGCCCTTCTCGAGCAGGAACTCGTGGATGTCGATGATGCGGCAGCCCGGGAAGATCTGGTCGAACTGGTAGCCCTGCAGCTGGTCGAAGCAGGTGCCGCAGCTGACCACCACCGTCTTGATGTCGAGGTAGTTCAGCGTGTTGGCCACACGGTGGAACAGCACCCGGTTGTCGGTGATGATCTTCTCGGCCTTGTCGAACTGGCCCGAGCCGCGCTGCGGGTAGCCGCAGCACAGGTAGCCCGGCGGCAGCACCGTCTGCACACCCACGTTCCAGAGCATCGCCTGCGTGGCCAGCCCCACCTGCGAGAACAGCCGCTCGGACCCGCAGCCCGGGAAGTAGAACACCGCCTCGCTGTCGGCGCTGGTGGTCTGCGGATCCCGGATGATCGGCACGTAGCGGTTGTCCTCGATGTCGAGCAGCGCGCGCGCGGTGCGCTTGGGCAGCTTGCCCGGCATCTTCTTGTTGATGAAGTGGATCACCTGCGCCTTGACCGGCGGTTTGCCCACGGTCGCGGGCGGCTTCGCGGTCTGGGCGACGGCGAACTTCTTGAGCAGGTCGTGCGCGAAGCGCTGCGCGCGATAGCCGATGCCCACCATCGCCGAACGCGTGGCGTTGATGGTGTCGGGGTCGGTCGCGTTCAGGAAGAACATCGCCGCCGCGTTGCCGGGGTTGAACTTCTTCTTGCCCATCTTGCGCAGCAGGTTGCGCATGTTCATCGTGACGTCGCCGAAGTCGATGTCGACCGGGCACGGCGACTCGCACTTGTGGCACACGGTGCAGTGGTCGGCGACGTCGGAGAACTCGTCCCAGTGCCGGATCGACACGCCGCGCCGGGTCTGCTCCTCGTACAGGAACGCCTCGACCAGCAGCGAGGTGGCCAGGATCTTGTTGCGCGGCGAGTAGAGCAGGTTGGCGCGCGGCACGTGCGTGGAGCACACCGGCTTGCACTTGCCGCAGCGCAGGCAGTTCTTGACCGAGTCGGCGATGCTGCCGATGTCGGACTGCTGCAGGATCAGCGACTCGGCCCCCATCAGCCCGAAGCTGGGCGTGTAGGCGTTGCGCAGGTCGCCGCCGGCCAGCAGCTTGCCGCGGTTGAAGCGGCCTTCGGGGTCGACGCGCTCCTTGTAGGCGCGGAAGTCGGCGATCTCGGACTCGGTCAGGAACTCGAGCTTGGTGATGCCGATGCCGTGCTCGCCCGAGATCACGCCGTCGAGCGAGCGCGCCAGCGCCATGATGCGCGCCACCGCCGCCTCGGCCTCCTTGAGCATGCCGTAGTCGTCGGAGTTGACCGGGATGTTGGTGTGCACGTTGCCGTCGCCGGCGTGCATGTGCAGCGCGACGAACACCCGGCTGCGCAGCACGCGCCGGTGCGTGTCGTCGCACAGCTTCATCACCGGCGCGAACACCTGGCCGTGCAGGATCTCGCCCAGCGGCGCGCGCACCTCCCGCTTCCAGGACACGCGGATGGTGCGGTCCTGCAGCAGGTGGAACAGCCGCGTCGCCGCCTGCGGCGCCACGCCGGCCGCGGCGTCGGCCGCGATGCGGGCGTCGGCCTCGGCGAGCACGTCGGCCAGGCCGAGCCCGGCGAGCCGGTCGCGTGCCGCGCTCAATGGCCGATCGATCTCGTCGAGCAGGAACTGCCAGCGCGCGCGGGCACTCGCGATCACCGCACGCGCCTTGCGCACGTGCTCGGTCACCAGCTCGTCGGCGGCGAACGGGTCGGCGTCGGCGTCCAGCGCCTTGCCCCGCGGCAGCGGACCGTCGAACACCCGGTCGAGCTCGTCGAGCAGGCGCAGCTTGTTGCGCGTGGACAGCTCGATGTTGATGCGCTCGATGCCGTCGGTGTACTCGCCCATCCGCGGCAGCGGAATCACCACGTCCTCGTTGATCTTGAACGCGTTGGTGTGACGCGCGATGGCGGCGGTGCGCGACCGGTCGAGCCAGAAGGTCTTGCGCGCCTCGGGCGACACGGCGACGAAGCCCTCGCCGGAGCGCCCGTTGGCCAGGCGCACCACTTCGGAGGTGGCGCGCGCAACGGCCGCGTCGTCGTCGCCGACGATGTCGCCGAACAGCACCATCTTCGGCAGGCCACCCCGCGCGGACTTCGTGGTGTAGCCCACCGCGCGCAGGTAGCGCTCGTCGAGGTGCTCGAGTCCGGCCAGCAGCACACGCGGACGCTGCCCGGTGGGATCGGGTTCGCGCGTCAGGCCGTCGAGGTAGTTCTTGATCTCGACGATCGAGGGGACCGCATCCTTGGGCTGGCCGAAGAACTCGAGGCACACCGTGCGGATGTGCCGGGGCATGCGGTGCAGCACCCAGCGCGCGGACGTGATCAGGCCGTCGCACCCTTCCTTCTGCACACCCGGCAGGCCGGCCAGGAACTTGTCGGTGACGTCCTTGCCGAGCCCTTCCTTGCGGAAGCGCCGACCTTCGATCTCGAGCGTCTCGACGCGCAGCGGCTCGCCGCGCATCGTGCCGCCGGCGTCGAGCTGCGTCGGCTTGAACCAGCGCAGCTCGAAGCGCGCCACGTCGACGTCGTGGATCTTGCCGAGGTTGTGGCCGATGCGCGTGACCTCGAGCCAGTTGCCCTGCGGATCGACCATGCGCCACCAGGCGAGGTTGTCCAGCGCGGTGCCCCACAGCACGGCCTTCTTGCCGCCGGCGTTCATCGCGACGTTGCCGCCCACGCACGAGGCCTCCAGGGACGTCGGGTCGACGGCGAACACCAGCCCGGCGCGCTCGGCGGCCTCGGTCACCCGCTTGGTGACGACACCGGCCTCGGCCAGGATGGTCGGCGCCGGCTGCGCCAGGCCCGGCAGCGGCAGGTGCTCGACCTCGCCCAGCCGCTCGAGCTTCTCGGTGTTGATCACCGCCGACAGCGCGGTCAGCGGGATCGCGCCACCCGTGTACCCGGTGCCGCCGCCGCGCGGGATGATGGTGAGTCCGAGTTCGATGCAGCCGGCCACCAGGCCGGCGATCTCGGCTTCGGAGTCGGGCGTCAGCACCACGAACGGGTATTCGACCCGCCAGTCGGTGGCGTCGGTGACGTGCGACACGCGCGACATGCCGTCGAACTTGATGTTGTCGCGGTCGGTGAACTTCGACAGCAGCCGCGCAGTGCGGCGGCGCAGCGCGTCGGTCTCGCCGAACTCGCGTGCGAACGCATCGACCGCGGCCTGCGCCAGCTCGACCAGCCGGCGGACCCGGTCGCTGCGCGCGGCCGCCTGTGCGTCACCTGCCGGCTCCTGGTCGCCTCCGCGGCGCTTCTCGATCTCGGCGAGCCGATGCCGCAGCGCCTCGATCAGCAGACGCCGACGCTTCGGATTGTCGAGCAGGTCGTCCTGCAGGTAGGGGTTGCGCCGGACGACCCAGATGTCGCCCAGCACTTCGAACAGCATGCGCGCCGACCGGCCGGTGCGGCGCTCGGCGCGCAGTTCGTCCAGGATCTGCCAGGCGTCCTCGCCCAGCAGGCGGATGACGATCTCGCGGTCCGAGAACGACGTGTAGTTGTACGGGATCTCGCGGAGCCGGACCGGCGCGTCGGCTTCGGGCTGAGCGACGTTCAGGGGCAGGGGAGCGTTCATCGGAGGATCTCTGCTGGACGGAAAGCGCTGCGGCCGGCGCGATGGCCGCGGGTGCCTGGGGGATTCGGGAGGATCGACCTGCGGTGGCGGTCGGACCGGGGCGCGGTGACGGAGACTCCGACCGGCGCGTCCGGCGCGGCGGGCCGCCGCGGATGCAAGGTCAGCGCGACCGACAGGGCCGACAGGAGCGGCGGGAACGGCACGATCGCCAGCGGCCGGGGGCGGCGCGCGGCGCGACCCGGTGGGGATGCGGTGCGGACGAGGCGATGGGCGCGAAGCTCATGATTGCCCGCATTTTATCCGAGGGCCGGCGATTGCGCCGATGCCCGGCCGCCGAGTGGGGATACGGGGGTCGGACCCGGTGGCGGGACGGGCGTTCCAGCCCGGTGGGGAGACGGGCGTTCGAGCCGCCGCCGCAGCCGTCCTCACGACGCGCCGAACAGACCGGCCACCGATCGCCACCAGCCGTCCGGCACCCACAGCAGCACGGCGGTCATCACCGTGTAGCGCAGGAACTTGCCCACGGCCATCCAGGCGACGCTGGGCCAGAACGCCAGCCGCAGCCAGCCGGCCACCGCGCACAGCGGATCGCCCACCGCCGGCAGGAACGAGAAGAACAGCGCCTTCGGACCGAGGCGCTCGAGCCAGCGCAGCGAGCGGTGATGATGACGGCCGCCCACCGCCTTGCTGGCGCCGGCGCCCATCCAGTAGTCGACGATGCCGCCCAGGGTGTTGCCGGCGGTCGCCACGACCACCACCAGCCAGAACTGGTCGGGATTGAGCTTGGCGAAGCCGAACACGGCGGGCTCGGAGCCCATCGGCAGCAGCGTGGCCGACACGAAGGCGATCACGAACACCGACGTCAGCCCGTTGCGGGGCAGCGCGAACCAGTCGATCAGGGACGTGACCAGGGCCTCCATCGGGCGGCAGTTTAGTGGAGCGGGCCCGCCTGGGCCGGTCGGCGACGTAAAATCATGGGTTTTGCACTGCCCGTCACCCGAAGTGCCATGAGCGCTTCGCGCCGCGACGGGCGTGCGCCCAGGCGCGCGCGGACCGGCGCGCCGCAACGCGCGACCGAGCCCATCCGATGAGCACCACGTACCTGAAACGCATCCTGAACGCGCGCGTCTACGACGTCGCGCAGGAGACTCCGCTCGACCACGCGCCGCAGCTGTCGGCCCGGATCGGCAACCGGGTGCTGCTCAAGCGCGAGGACATGCAGCAGGTGTTCTCGTTCAAGCTGCGCGGCGCGTACAACAAGATGGCGCACCTGTCGCCCGAGCAGCTCGCGCGCGGCGTGATCTGCGCCTCGGCCGGCAACCATGCGCAGGGCGTTGCGCTGGCCGCGCAGAAGCTGGGCTGCCGGGCGGTGATCGCGATGCCGGTCACCACCCCGATGGTGAAGGTGGATGCGGTGCGCGGCCGCGGGGCCGAGGTGGTGCTGCACGGCGAGTCGTACAGCGATGCCAACACGCGCGCGCTCGAGCTGCAGAAGGAGCAGGGGCTGACCTTCGTGCATCCGTTCGACGACCCCGACGTGATCGCCGGCCAGGGCACGATCGCCATGGAGATCCTCCGGCAGCATCAGGGTCCGATCCATGCGATCTTCGTCGCGATCGGCGGCGGCGGCCTTGCAGCGGGCATTGCCACCTACGTGAAGCAGGTGCGTCCCGAGATCCGCGTGATCGGCGTGCAGACCACCGATTCCGACGCGATGGACCGTTCCCTGAAGGCCGGCCGGCGCGTCGAGCTGCACGAGGTGGGCCTGTTCTCCGACGGCACCGCCGTCAAGAAGGTCGGCGAGGAGACCTACCGGCTGTGCAAGGAGCACCTCGACGAGATCGTGCTGGTGGACACCGATGCCCTGTGCGCGGCCATGAAGGACGTGTTCCTCGACACCCGTGCCATCCTGGAGCCGGCCGGCGCGCTGTCGGTGGCGGGCGCCAAGCTCTATGCCGAGCGCACCGGCGTGACCGGGCAGACGTTCGTGGCGGTCGCCTGCGGTGCGAACATGAACTTCGACCGCCTGCGCTTCGTCTCCGAGCGCGCCGAGATCGGCGAGCAGCGCGAGGCGGTGTTCGCCGTCACCATCCCCGAGGAGCGCGGCAGCTTCCGCCGGTTCTGCGAGCTGGTGGGCCCGCGCAACGTCACCGAGTTCAACTACCGGATCGCCGACGCGAAGCAGGCGCACGTGTTCGTGGGCATCCAGATCCAGCGCCGCGCCGAGGCGTCGGAGATCGCGGCCGGGTTCGAGCGCGCCGGCTTCGCCACCCTGGACCTCACCGACGACGAGCTCGCCAAGCTGCACATCCGGCACCTGGTCGGCGGGCACTCGCCGCTGGCGCGCGACGAACTGCTGTACCGGTTCGAGTTTCCGGAACGCCCCGGCGCACTCACCCGCTTCCTGTCGAGCATGAGCCCCAACTGGAACATCTCGCTGTTCCACTATCGCAATCACGGCGCCGACTACGGGCGCATCCTGGTCGGCATCCAGGTGCCGCCCGACGAGAAGCGGGCGTTCAAGCACTTCCTCGGTTCCCTGGGCTATCGTTACTGGGACGAGAGCGCGCATCCCGCGTATCGGCTGTTCCTGGCGTCGAGTGACCGATGACACGTGCCGGATGCGCCTGCGGACGCTATAATTTGCCCAGGACTTTCAAGCACTTATGTATCTCCTGACGCTCGGACTCAACCACACCACCGCGCCGGTCTCCGTGCGCGAGCGTGTGTCGTTCCCGGGCGAGGTGCTGCGCACGGCCCTGTCCGACATGCGCGAACGGCTGCAGGCCCTGGTGCCCGAGAGCGCCATCCTGTCCACCTGCAACCGCACCGAGATCTACTGCGCCACGCCCACGCCCGATCAGGTGCGCCCGGCGCTCACCGACTGGCTGTCGCAACGCCAGGGGCTGGCCAGCAGCCAGCTCGGCTCGCACCTGTACTCGCTGCCCGACGGCGAGGCGGTGCGCCACGCGTTCCGCGTCGCCGCGGGGCTCGACTCCATGATCCTCGGCGAGCCGCAGATCCTCGGGCAGATGAAGGAGGCGGTGCGCGTCGCACAGGACACCGGTTCGCTGGGCACGCACCTGCACCAGCTGTTCCAGCGCTCGTTCGCGGTCGCCAAGGAGGTGCGCTCCACCACCGAGATCGGCGCGCATTCGGTGTCGATGGCCGCCGCCGCGGTGCGGCTCGCGCGCCGCATCTTCGAAGACCTGCGCGAGACGCGCATGCTGTTCGTGGGCGCCGGCGAGATGATCGAGCTGTGCGTCACGCACTTCGCGGCCCAGCACCCGAAGCAGATCGTGATCGCCAACCGCACGATGGAGCGCGGCGAGAAGCTCGCGCAGCGCTTCGGTGCGAGCACCCTGCGGCTGTCCGAGCTGCCCGATACGCTCGACCGCTTCGACGTCGTCGTGTCCTGCACGGCGAGCACCCTGCCCATCATCGGGCTGGGCATGGTCGAACGCGCCACCCGCGCGCGCAAGCGCCGGCCGGTGTTCATGGTCGACCTGGCCGTGCCGCGCGACATCGAGCCCGAGGTCGGCCGGCTCGACGACGTCTTCCTGCACACCGTCGACGATCTCGGCCGCCTGGTGCAGAGTGGCGTCGAGAACCGCCAGGCCGCGGTCGCGCAGGCCGAGGCCATCATCGAGACGCGGGTCGACGCCTTCATGCAGTGGCTGTCGTCGCGGCAGGTCGTGCCGATGATCCGCCAGCTGCACCAGCGCGGCGCGGCGATCCGTGCGGCCGAACTCGAACGTGCGCAGCGCATGCTCGCGCGCGGCGACGACCCGGCCGCGGTGCTCGAATCCCTCGCCAGCGCCCTCACCGGCAAGTTCCTGCACGGGCCGACCACGCTGCTGCAGCGGGGCGGCGAAGGGCGCGACCAGGTCGCCCGCATCCTCGACCATCTGCTGCCCGAGCGCGGTCTCCCCCCCACGGACGCCCCCGCGTCGGACCGGAACCCGAAGTAGATGAAGATCTCGATGCAGGCGAAGCTCGAGCAGCTCGAGCGTCGTCTGGCGGAAGTCAATCTCCTGTTGTCCAGCGAACAGGCCGCCCGCGACCTCGACGCGTGGCGCAGGCTCAATCGCGAGCATTCCGACCTCGCCCAGGTCGTCGACCACCTGCAGGCGTGGCGACAGGCCGAGCGCGACCTCGAAACGGCCGAAGCGATGCGCGGCGATCCCGATCTGCGCGCGTTCGCCGACGAGGAAGCCGCGGCCGCCGCCGAGCGCATCGCACACGAGGAGCACCAGCTCGAGCGGCTGCTGCTGCCGAAGGACCCGAACGACGAGCGCAACGTGATCCTCGAGATCCGCGCCGGCACGGGGGGCGAGGAATCCGCGCTGTTCGCGGCCGCGCTGCTGCGCATGTATCTGCGGCTGGCCGAGCGCCGGCGCTGGTCCACCGAGATCCTGTCCGAAAGCGCGTCCGATCTCGGCGGCTACCGCGAGGTGATCGTGCGCATCGCGGGCACCGGCGTGTACTCGCAGCTCAAGTTCGAGTCGGGCGGACACCGGGTGCAGCGGGTGCCCGAGACCGAGGCGCAGGGACGCATCCACACCTCGGCCTGCACGGTGGCCGTGATGGCCGAGGCTGACGAGACCGGCGACGTCGAGATCGACCCCTCCGAGCTGCGCATCGACGTCTATCGGGCGTCCGGCGCCGGCGGCCAGCACGTCAACAAGACCGAGTCGGCGGTGCGCATCACGCACCTGCCCACCGGCATCGTCGCCGAGTGCCAGGACGACCGCTCGCAGCACCGCAACCGCGAGAAGGCGATGAAGGTGCTGGCTACACGTCTGCGCGACAAGCGCGAGCGCGAGAGCCAGGCGCGCGAGGCCGCGCACCGCAAGTCGCTGATCGGCTCGGGCGACCGGTCCGAACGCATCCGCACCTACAACTTCCCGCAGGGCCGGGTGACCGACCACCGCATCAACCTCACGCTGTACAAGATCGAGCGGATCATGGACGGCGAGCTCGACGAGGTGCTCGATGCGCTGACCGCCGCCCACCAGGCCGAGCAGCTGGCCGCCCTCGCCGAAGGTGCGCAGTAACCCCCCTGCGATGACCGAGGATGCGCCGAGCTTCGACGGGCTGATCGCCGCATGCGGACTGCCCCGCATCGACGCCCGCGCCCTGGCGGCGCACGCCAGCGGACGCACGCGCGAATGGCTGGCGGCGCACGGCAACGAAGCGGTCGCGCCGGCGATCGCGGCGCAGTTCCGAGCCCTCGCGCGGCGCCGCGCCGCGGGTGAGCCCCTCGCCTACCTGCTCGGCTGGCGCGAGTTCTACGGTCTGCGGTTCGCCGTGTCGCCTGCCGTGCTGATCCCCCGGCCGGACACCGAGCTGCTGGTGCGCTGGGCGATCGAGCATGCGCCGCCCGAAGGGCGCGTGCTCGAGCTCGGCACCGGCAGCGGCGCGATCGCCGTGACCCTGGCGCTGCAGCGCCCCGACCTGCGCGTGACCGCAACCGACCTGTCCGCCGACGCGCTCGCGGTGGCCGCAGGCAACCGGGACCGTCTGATGGGGGCGGCAGCCGGCCGTCTGACCCTGCTGCAGGGCGACTGGTATGCCGCCCTGCCCGCCGAGGCGCGCTTCGACGTGGTGGTGTCGAATCCGCCGTACATCGCCGCGGACGACCCGCACCTGCGGCAGCCCGACCTCGCCTGCGAGCCGCGCGGCGCGCTGACCGACGGCCACGACGGACTCGACGCGCTGCGCGCCATCGCCGCCGGCGCGCGCCGCGTGCTCGTACCGGACGGCTGCCTGGCCTGCGAGCACGGCTGGGACCAGGGAGCCGCCGTGCGCGCGCTGCTGACCCGTGCGGGCCTGTCAGGCGTGCGCACGCTGCGCGACGACGAGGGCCGGGAACGTGTAACGTTCGGATGTGGTCGCGCGCCCGACGCCGGCGCCGACGCCGAACCCTGACTCACCCGGCACGGCGGGCCGGCAGCCCCCGTGCGCATCTACCTCGAAGGACCAACGATGGACGCCAAGGAATTCATCCACAAGACCGTCTCCGAGAACCCGGTGGTTCTCTTCATGAAGGGCACCGCCCAGTTCCCGCAGTGCGGGTTCTCCGGCCGTGCGATCCAGATCCTGAAGGGTTGCGGCGTGAAGAACATGGTCACCGTCAACGTGCTCGAGGACGACGACGTGCGCCAGGCGATCAAGGAGTACGCCAACTGGCCGACGATCCCCCAGCTCTACATCGGTGGCGAATTCGTCGGCGGCTCGGACATCATGTACGAGATGTACCAGTCCGGGGAGCTGCAGAAGCTGATCCCCCAGCAGGCCACCGCCTGACGCCTCCGCGCGGCGTGCCCCCCATCCGGGCGGCCGCCGGCGTGCACGCGTCGGCTGGGGGTGCGCACGCCGCGACCGGCCGGCGCACCGAAGCAGGCCTGCGCACCGGATCAGGCCCGCGCACCGAGACCGGCCGGCGCACGGGGGACGCACCGGCGCGCGCCGGCTACTGCCAGCCGGCCACCAGCCCGTCGCGCCGGTGGTCCGAGCCGCCCGCGTAACCGTCCTCCACGTCGTCCGACAGGCGCGCGATCAGCTGCGCGCTGCCGAAGTCCAGGCTGTCCGGCGGCATCACCCGCACCGCGTGGCCCATCGCGTTCAGATCGGCGACCGTGCGCTCCGGAACGCGCGACTCCACGGTCACCCGCCCCTCGTCGTCGATGCGCCAGCGCGGCGCGTCCGAGCACGACTGCGGATCGCACCGGTCGTCCACGAAGCGCATCGCCACCTGAAGGTGTCCCTGCGGCTGCATGTTGCCGCCCATCACGCCAAACGCCATCACCGGCCGGCCGCCCCGCGTCATGAAGGCGGGGATGATGGTGTGGTACGGGCGCTTGCCGCCGGCGACCTGGTTGGGGTGACCGTGCTCGAGCGAGAAGCCCATGCCGCGGTTGTGCAGGGCGATGCCCGTGCCCGGAACGACGACGCCCGACCCAAAGCCGCGGTAGTTCGACTGGATCATCGACACCATGCGTCCCTGGGCATCCGCCGCGCACAGGTACACCGTGCCGCCGGTGGGCGGCGCCCCGGCGCCATAGCGGCCGGCGCGCGCCCGATCGACGAGCGCCGCGCGCGACGCGAGGTAGTCGCGGTCCAGCAGCGCCGCAGCGGTCACCCGCATGTGCGCCGGGTCGGCCACGTGCGCATAGGCATCGGCGAACGCAAGGCGCATCGCCTCGATCTGCAGGTGCAGGCGCTGCGCCGAATCGGCGGGCGCGTCGGCGGCGGACAGCTGCTCGAGGATGCCGAGCGCCATCAGGGCCGAGATGCCCTGCCCGTTCGGCGGAATCTCGTGCACGGTGAAGCCGCGGTAGTCATGCGCGAGCGGCTCGACCCAGTCGGGGCGGTGGTCGGCCAGGTCTCCGGTGGAGAGTGCCCCGCCGGTCTCCTGCGCGAAGCGGGCAATGCGCTGCGCGAGCGCACCGCGATAGAACGACTCGCCCCGCGTGCGGGCGATCTCGTGCAGCGTGTCGGCCTGGGCCGGAAAACGCCAGCGCTCGCCTGCGGCAGGCGCGCGCCCATGCGGCATGAAGGCGTCCGCATAGCCGGGCTGGCCCGCAAGCTGAACGGTGGCGTCGGCCCACTGGCGCGCGATCACCGGCGAGACCGCGAAGCCGTCCCGCGCGAAGCGGATCGCCGACTCGAAGAGGTCTTCGAAGGGCAGCGCACCGAAGCGCTCGGACAGGGCCATCCACGACGACACGGCACCGGGCACGGTGACCGAGCCCCAGCCCAGGGCGGGCATCCGGTCCAGGCCGGCGAAGCGCTGCGGGTTCCACGCCAGCGGCGCGCGCCCGGACGCATTCAGACCGTGCAGCCGGTCGCCGTCCCACACCAGCGCGAACGCGTCGCCGCCGATGCCATTCATCGTCGGCTCGACGACGGTGAGCGCGATGGCCGTCGCCAGCGCCGCGTCGATCGCGTTGCCGCCACGGGCCAGCGCCTGGATGCCGGCCTGCGCGGCCAGCGGCTGGGAGGCCGCAACCATGTTGCGCGCGAGCACGGGCGCACGGGTCGGATAGGGATGCGTGAATGCGAAGTGGGACATGGCGTGGGCCTTCGGATGGAGTGAGCCTTGTGATGACCACCCCTATGATCGCCCAGGCCGCGCGCCGTGGCGCGCATCGGGCCCGCTACAATGAGACGTGATGCAGAACAACAGACCGATGCGGACTCACAGACTGATCGTTGCGATCACCGGCGCGTCGGGTGCGATCTACGGCGTGCGCCTGCTTCAGCTGCTGCGCCCGGTCGCCGGAATCGAGACGCACCTGATCGTGTCGGCGGCCGGCTGGATGAACGTGGACCAGGAGCTCGCGATGAAGCGGCCCGAGGTCGAGGCGCTGGCCGACGTCGTGCACAACGTCCGCGATGTCGGCGCGACGATCGCATCGGGATCGTTTGCGTCCATGGGCATGATCGTGGCGCCGTGCTCCATGCGCACGCTCGCCGCCGTCGCCACCGGCCTCGCGGATTCCCTCATCAGCCGAGCGGCCGACGTGGTCCTGAAGGAGCGTCGCAGGCTCGTGCTGATGGTGCGCGAGACTCCGCTCAACCTGGTCCACCTGCGCAACATGGTGACCGTCACCGAGATGGGCGGCGTGGTGTTCCCGCCGCTGCCCGCCTTTTATCATCGACCGCAAAGCGTCGCCGAGATGGTCGACCACACCTGCGGTCGCGTCCTGGACCTGTTCGACATCGAACAGGATTTCTCTCCCCGATGGGCGGGCCTGAACGCCCGCTGATCCTATCGAACAGGGAAGCACACCGACATGAAGATCCTCGTCCCCACCGACGGTTCCAAGAACGCACTGCGTGCCGTGAAGTACGCCGCCAAGCTGGCCGGCGAGCTCAAGAGCGAGTCGACCATCACGCTCATCAGCGTGCACGACGACACGGCCCTGCGTCACGCCGAACGCTTCGTCGGCAAGAAGGCCGTCGACGAGTACCTGCGCGACCTCAGCGAGAAGGACCTCGCCGAGGCCCGCAAGGCGCTCGACAAGGCCGGCGCCCGGCACGACATGGTGATCCGCACCGGCCACGTGGCGGGCGAGATCGCCGCCATGGCCGAACAGGGCAAGTTCGATCTGGTCGTGATCGGCTCGAAGGGGCGATCGGCGTTCAAGGACCTGCTGGTCGGCTCCGTCGCACAGCGGGTGAGCGAGATGTCGAAAGTGCCGGTCGTGCTCGTCAAGTGACCCCGACCCGGGGCGCACACCACGCCCCGGACTCCGGTCGCGGGATCCCGACGCCGCGCGACCGTGCCTGCGATGAGAGGTCGACGATGCGGATGCTTCTTGGCTGGGTGATCAACGCGCTGTGCCTGCTGGCACTGCCCTACGTGCTTCAGGCGGTGCAGATCACCGACTTCGTCACCGCACTCGTCGTCGCACTCGTGCTCGGTCTGCTGAACACCGTCATCCGCCCGGTGCTCCTCGTGCTCACCCTGCCGATCAACCTGCTGACGCTGGGCCTGTTCACCTTCGTGATCAACGGGCTGCTCTTCTGGCTGGTCGCCCGATTCGTCGACGGGTTCTCCGTCACGAGCTTCGGCTGGGCGATCGTCGCCGCCATCGTCTACAGCCTCATCAGCTGGGCCGTCAGCGCGCTGGTGATGCCGCGCAAGGACTGACGCCCGCGCCGTCCTTTCGGGCTGCCGATCCGACCGCACGTCGGGTCGACCGCAGGCCTGTGACCGAGATTCCGGTATGGCGTCCGTGTGCTAGTTCACGGTTCCGCCCGATGAGTGGTAGTACAGTCCGGACATACGGTCGGTTCCGACCGACGAACGGCAGACCAGACATCCCGGAGGCACAGATGGACAAGTTCGATTTCGACGAGTGGGCGGATCTGTACCAGCGCGACCCCGCCGCGTTCGAGGCGCGGCGGCAGACGGTGCTCGCCCTGGAACTGGCGAAGGCGAGTCCGTCCGTGGCCGAGCCGGCCCGTGCAACGCTGCGCCGGCTGGAATCGCAGCTCGCAGGCAAGGACGATGCCGCACGCATCCAGACGTCGATGCTCTGGATGGCCGCCTCGATGCGTCTTCTGAGCGCGAAGATGCAGGACCTGAGCGATACGGTGGGCAAGCGCGAGCCCTCTGCCCTGCACTAACCCTCCGCCCTGCACGGAATCGGCGTCTTCGTCGATGCGGCCCGCGCGCGGTTCTCCGCGCCCGCGGGCGCGCGTGTAACGCGTCGAACACTCCGAACGCGTCGAACCGGTCGTTGGTGCCCCCGGCAGGATTCGAACCCGCGACCTTCGGTTTACAAAACCGCTGCTCTACCAGCTGAGCTACAAGGGCGAAAAAAGGCGAAGCGGAATGTTACTTGATGCGGGTCAGCCTCGGCCGACCCGAAGGCCCGGCGGCCGGCGGCGGAGGTTCGTCGGCCCCCCCGGACGGCGCGCCTGCCGGGCGATCGGCCTCGGCGGGTGCGGCGGGGGTGGCGGACGGTTCGCCCGAGGACGCTTCGGCGCCCGAGGACTCGCCCTGACCGGCGTCGGGATCCGGCGCCGACGCCGTGGCGGACGGCACCGCCAGCAATAGTGCGGGCGTCCCCTGCCCGCCCCCCTCCGCCGGTTCGGCGGGCGGCTTGGCCACTTCGAACGCCATGCCGTGGCCGTTCTCGGCCGCGTAGATCGCGCTGACGTTCTCGATCGGAATCGAGAGCTGACGCGCGACCCGGTTGAAGCGCGCCTCGAACTCGATCAGGTCGTTGCCCAGTCGCAGCCGACTGGTGGCATCCAGCGACACGTTGAGCACGATCTCGCCGGCGCGCACGAACTCGCGCGGGACGATGGTGCGCTCGTCGACGGCCACCGCGATGTACGGACGGTAGCCGTTGTCCGTGCACCACTCGTGGATGGCGCGGATCAGGTACGGCTTGGTGGAGGTTTCGGCCATGGCGTCGCGGGCCTCAGCGCCGCATCACCTTCTCGGAGGGCGTCAGCGCCTCGATGTAGGCCGGGCGCGAGAAGATGCGCTCGGCATACCGCAGCAGCGGTGCCGTCGTCTTCGGCATCTCGATGCCATAGTGGTCGAGCCGCCACAGCAGCGGCGCGATCGCCACGTCGAGCATGGAGAAGTCCTCGCCGAGCATGTACTTGTTCTTCATGAAGATCGGCGTGAGCTGCGTGAGGCGATCGCGGATCTGCTGGCGCGCCCGGTCCATCTGCTTGGCGGCCTCCTTGTGGTGATCGCGGCGCTCGAGCTGCTGCACGTGGATGAACAGCTCGCGCTCGAAATTGAACAGGAACAGGCGCGCACGGGCGCGCATCACCGGGTCGGCCGGCATCAGCTGAGGGTGCGGGAACCGCTCGTCGATGTACTCGTTGATGATGTTCGATTCGTACAGGATCAGATCGCGCTCGACCAGGATGGGCACCTGGCCGTACGGATTCATGATCGAGATGTCTTCGGGCTTGTTGTAGAGATCAACGTCGCGGATCTCGAAGTCCATGCCTTTTTCGAAGAGCACGAAGCGGCAGCGCTGGCTGAACGGGCAGGTCGTGCCCGAGTACAAGACCATCATGGCGAGCGGCTCCTTTGGATGGATTCTGTGGATCTTGAAAAAAATCAGGGTGAGCCGCGGACGGGCTCACCCTCGAGGATGCGGTCCTGGATTACTTGACGTCTTTCCAGTATTCGCGGTTGAGCCACCACGCGAAGATCGTGAAGAGACCGAGGAACAGGAGCACCCAGACCCCCAGACGCATGCGCGTCTTGGCCGACGGGTCGGACATGTAGGTCAGGTAGGCGACCAGGTCGGCCACCGCCTCGTCGTAGGCAGCCTGGCTGAGCATGCCGCCTTCGGCCTTGCCGAGCGAGACCGACTTCGATTCGTGGTGGTGCGCACCTTCGAGCTTGTCGGTCTTCTCGCTGCGCACGCCGGCCGGATCGAACGAGACCGTCACCTTGTTGTAGCCCACCGGGTTGCCCGTCTTGGGATCCTTGACCGCCTTGATCTCCTCGATGGTGACCCCGCGGCTGCCCTGCAGTTCCCAGAACACGTGCGGCATGCCGACGTTCTCGAACAGCGCGTTGTTCCAGCCCGTCGGGCGCGTGCCGTCGCGGTAGTACGAGCGCAGGTAGGTGTACAGCCAGTCGGCACCACTGCCGTCACCCGAGGCGCGGGCGCGCGAGATCACGGACAGATCGGGCGGCAGCGCACCGAACCAGCCTTTTGCATCGGCGGGCGCCATCGCGATCTTCATCGGCTCGCCGACCTTCTCGGCGGTGAACAGCAGGTTCTTGCGGATCTGGTCTTCACTGATGCCGATGTCGCCCAGACGGTTGTAGCGCATGGACGACGCGCCGTGGCAGTTCAGGCAGTAGTTGACGAACAGCTTGGCGCCGTTCTGCAGCGCGCCCTGATCGGTCAGCTTCTCGGTCGGGAAGTGGTCGAGCGGGAACCCGCCCCCCGACGCGTGGGCCAGGGGGATGGCCAGAGCCAGGGACAGGGCGGCCGCGATTTTCTTGAACAGAGACATTTGTTGTTTGCTCCCGGTCGGCTCAATGTGCGGCAAACGTGACGCGATCGGGCACCGGCTTGAACTCGCCCATCTTGCTCCACCACGGCATCAGCAGGAAGAACGCGAAGTACAGCAGCGTGCCGATCTTCGAGAACAGGTTGCCGATCGCCGACGGCGCCTGCACGCCGAAGTAGCCCAGCACGATGAAGATGGCGACGAAGATGCCGTACATCCACTTGTGCCAGCCGGGCCGGTAGCGGATCGACTTCGCCGGGCTGTTGTCGAGCCAGGGCAGCGCGAAGAAGATCATCACCGACGCACCCATCGCAACCACGCCCCAGAACTTCGCGTCGATGACGAAGAAGCCGATGATCAGCGCGCCGCAGGCGGCGGTGGCGATCAGCTTGCTCAGACCATGGCGGGCGCTGACCAGCACCAGCAGCAGGTAGAACAGCAGGAACGGGATCAGCCAGAACATCAGGAAGTCGTCGGTCGTGGCGCGCAGGATCGAGTAGAACGGCGTGAAGTACCAGACCGGCGCGATGTGCGGCGGCGTCTTCAGCGGATCGGCCGGAATGAAGTTGTTGTACTCGAGGAAGTAGCCACCGAACTCGGGCGCGAAGAACACGACCGCCGAGAACGCGATCAGGAAGACCGACACGCCCAGGATGTCGTGCACCGTGTAGTACGGGTGGAAGGGAATGCCGTCGAGCGGCACGCCCCGCGCGTCCTTCTTGGCCTTGATCTCGACACCATCGGGGTTGTTCGAGCCGACCTCGTGCAGCGCAACGATGTGCGCGGCGATCAGCCCCAGCAGCACCAGCGGCACCGCGATCACGTGGAACGAGAAGAAGCGGTTGAGCGTGGCGTCACTCACCACGTAGTCGCCGCGGATCCACACCGACAGCTCGGGCCCGATGAACGGGATCGCCGAGAACAGGTTCACGATCACCTGCGCGCCCCAGTAGGACATCTGGCCCCACGGCAGCAGGTAGCCCATGAAGGCCTCGCCCATCAGGCACAGGAAGATCAGGCAGCCGAAGATCCAGACCAGCTCGCGGGGCTTGCGGTACGAGCCGTACATCAGGCCGCGGAACATGTGCAGGTACACGACCACGAAGAACGCCGAGGCGCCGGTGGAGTGCATGTAGCGGATCAGCCAGCCGTAGGGCACGTCGCGCATGATGTACTCGACACTGGCGAACGCGACCGGCACCCCCGCCGCGTTCAGCGAGGCGTCCGGCTTGTAGTGCATCACGAGGAAGATGCCGGTCAGGATCTGGATCACCAGCACCAGCATCGCCAGCGAACCGAAGAAGTACCAGAAATTGAAGTTCTTCGGCGCGTAGTACTCGGAGAGGTGCGCCTTCCAGGTCGCAGTGAGCGGGAATCGCGCGTCGACCCAGTTCAGGGTCTTGTCGAGCGCGGAAGCGTTCGGCGGGAGTTGCTTCTCGGCAGCCATCGTGTTGTCCTTGTCCTTGTGCCTATCCTTGTTCCTGTCGGCGGGCCGCTCAGGCCTGGTTGTCTTCGCCGATCAGGATCTTGCTTTCCGACAGGTACTTGTGCGGCGGCACCTCGAGGTTGTCGGGCGCCGGCATGTTGGCGAACACGCGGCCGGCGAGATCGAACAGCGATCCGTGGCACGGGCACAGGAAGCCGCCCGGCCAGTCGTCCGGCAGCGAAGGCTGCGCGCCGGGCTGGAACTTGTCGGTCGGCGAGCAACCGAGGTGGGTGCAGATGCCGACGACGACCAGGTACTCGTCCTTGATGGCGCGGCTCGCATTCTTCGCGTAGTCGGGCGTCGGGTAGGCGGTGCGCGCCGACGCGGGATCGGCGAGCTTGGACTCGACCGACTTCAGCGACGCCAGCATCTCGGGCGTGCGGCGCACGACCCACACCGGCTTGCCGCGCCATTCCACACGCTTGAGCTCGCCGGGCGCCATGCCGCCGATGTCCACTTCGACGGGAGCACCGGCCGCGAGCGCACGCTCGGACGGACGCAGGCTCTTCAGGAAGGGCCAGACGACGGTGGCGCCACCGACAGCGCCGGCCGTGCAGGTGGTCAGCAGGGCGGTGCGTCGGGACGGATCGGTGGGAAGCAGAGGCTCGCTCATGAGACTTTCCTGAAGAATCGACTGAATTCCGGGCGTGGCCGCCGTGCCAGGGCGCGGCCTGTGGGCCGCTGCCGTTTGGCGCCGATTGCCGCCGTTTGCCGCCATTTTCCGCCGCCTGCCCCGCCTCGATCGGATTCGGGCAGGCCCGAGCCGACTCGGACTGGCGTCGGCGCTGCGGCCAACCTCGGATTTTAGCCTATTGCGCCGGGGGATTGCATCTGCATCGGACCGGCGACGCCCGCGCCCAACGTCTGCGGCGCCCTGGGTGCGCGCGCCGTTGCATCGGTGCACAATCCGTCGCGTCGGCCGGTACTGCGCGCCGGCACGGCGATCGGGCCGGCAACCCGACGGATCGACACACCAACAAATCAGTCAATCAGGGAGTCCAGCGATGGGGATGATGAGCGAGTTCAAAGAGTTTGCAATGAAAGGCAACGTGATGGATCTCGCCGTCGGCGTGATCATCGGCGGGGCCTTCGGGAAGATCGTCGATTCACTCGTGGGCGACGTGATCATGCCCGTGATTGCCGCCCTCTTCGGCGGCAAGCTCGACTTCAGCAGCCTGCTGATCCCGCTGGGTGAAGTGCCGGCGGGGACGGCCATGACGCTGGATGCGCTCAAGAAGGCCGGGGTGCCCGTGTTCGCCTACGGCAGCTTCATCACCATCGTAATCAATTTCGTGCTGCTCGCGTTCGTGATCTTCTGGCTGGTGAAGGCCATGAACAGCTGGAAGAAGGCCGAGCCGCCTGCGCCGCCCGCCGCCCCCCCCGGCGACCGAAGTGCTGCTGGGCGAGATTCGCGACCTGCTGAAAAAGGGCTGATCCACCACCGGCGCCGCCCGGGCGGGCCCTCGGCCCGCCCCGCGTCGGCCCGGTCGACACTGCCGCGGCCCGGCCTGCCCTGACCCGGCCTGCCCCAACCCGCGCAACCCGCTCCGCCCGCTCGACAGGCGTCACACCGGGTTGTCGTCGTCGAAGAACGCGTGCCCGATGCCGAATCGCGCCGCGAGATGCTGCCCCAGCGCCTGCACGCCGTACCGCTCCGTGGCGTGATGGCCGGCGGCGAGGTAGCAGACCCCCGCCTCGCGCGCCAGATGCGTGGTGCGCTCCGAAATCTCCCCGCTGACGAACAGATCGGCGCCGGCGGCGATCGCATCCTCCAGCATGTCCTGGGCCGCGCCGGTGCACCAGGCCACACGGTGCACCGTGCGCGCGGCGTCACCGACCAGCTGCGGGCGCCGCCCGAGCCGACGCGACACCTGCCGCGCCAATGCGTCGGCGCTTTGCGGCCGCGGCAGCTGATGCCAGCGGCCCAGACCGTCCGCGCCGAACCCGCCGTCGTCGCGCCAGCCGAGCAGTCGCGCGAGACACGCGTTGTTGCCCAGCTCGGCATGCGCGTCCAGCGGCAGGTGATACGCGAACAGACTGATGCCGTGCTCGAGCAGCAGCCCGAGGCGACGCCGCCGCGTGCCCGTCACGCACGGATTCTCGCCGCGCCAGAAGTACCCGTGATGCACCAGCAGCGCATCGGCGCGCGCGTCGATCGCCGTGCGAATGGCCGCTTCGCTCGCGGTCACCGCGCTCGTCACGCGGGCGATCCGTGCGTTGCCTTCCACCTGCAAACCGTTTGGGCAATAATCCTTGAAGCGCGCCACGTCGAGCACGCCGGCGAGGTAGGCGTCCAGCGCGTCACGATCGACGAACCCGCCCTCCGTGCCGGCGGTCTGTGCCTCACGCGCGCTCCGTCGACCCGCACCCGTACCCGTTCCCCTCGCCTTCATCGCCGCTCCCCCGTCTCCACGTTCGCCGCCCATGCTCCGAAAACTCTGGCTGACCTTTGCTCAGGCCGTCACCGTCGTGCTGGCAGCCCTGTTCGTCACCGCCACCCTGCGCCCCGACTGGCTGCCGCAGCGGCTGTCCCGGCCCGACACGGCCCTGCCCCCGCCGCCGCCCGCGCCGGCAGCCCGCGACGGCGGCGGTGCAGCCCCCGCGTCGTACAGCGCCGCGGCCCAGCGCGCGACGCCCTCCGTCGTGAACATCTACACGACGAAGGAATCGCGCATGCCGCGCGACCATCCTCTGCTCAACGATCCGCTCTTCCGCCGCTTCTTCGGCGATCAGTTCTCGCAGCGCCGCCAGACCTCCAGTCTGGGATCAGGCGTGATCGTATCCACCGACGGCCTCGTGGTCACGAATCATCACGTGATCGAGTCGGCCGACGAGATCGAAGTGCTGATGCCCGACGGCAAGCGGGCCCGCGCGAAGGTGGTGGGCAGCGATCCGGAAACCGATCTCGCCGTGCTGCGCGCCGACCTCACGGCGGCGGCTGCGATCACCTTCGGCGACTCCGAGAGCGCCCGGATCGGTGACGTGGTGCTCGCCATCGGCAATCCGTTCGGCGTGGGCCAGACCGTCACCATGGGCATCGTCAGCGCGCTCGGACGCAACCAGCTCGGCATCAACACGTTCGAGAACTTCATCCAGACCGACGCCGCGATCAACCCGGGGAATTCGGGCGGTGCGCTGGTCGACTCCGAGGGCCGCCTGCTGGGCATCAACACCGCAATCTATTCGCGCAGCGGCGGCTCGCTGGGCATCGGATTCGCGATTCCGGTGTCGACGGCGCGGCAGGTGATCGACCAGATCGTCGCCAACGGCAGCGTCACGCGCGGCTACATCGGCGTCGAACCCCAGGACCTCACCCCCGAACTGGCCGATGCCTTCAAGCTGCCGCGCAAGGAAGGCGCGATCATCGCCGGGGTCGTGCGCGGCGGCCCGGCCGACAAGGCGGGGGTGAAGGTGGGCGACATCCTGGTGCGCGTCGGCGGCAAGCCCGTGGCGAACACGGCGATGATGCTGAACCTGATCGCGCAGCTCAGCCCGGGCGCGCCGGCGCGCTTCGGACTGGTGCGCGACGGCAAGGAACTCGAGATCGAGATCACCGTCGGCAAGCGCCCCCGCGCGGGGCAGCAGGAGTGATCGGCCGGCTGGCGTGGCGGGAGAGTGATCAGCCGGCGGGCGTGGCGGGCTCGTCGGGCTCGGCGTCGGGCGCGCGACTGCGCGCCTTGATGAAGCCGGCCAGGAAAATGCCCAGCTCGTAGAGCAGGCACAGCGGCACGGCCAGCATGAACTGCGACAGCACGTCGGGCGGGGTGAGCACCGCCGCCACGACGAACGCGCCCACGATCACGTAGCGGCGCGCCTCGCGCAGCTGCTGCGTGGTGACCATGCCGAGCTTGACCAGCAGCATCTCGACCACCGGCACCTCGAAGGTGAGCCCGAAGCCGAAGAAGATCGCGAGCGTGAAGTCCCAGTACTTCTGGAGGTCCTGCATCACGTCGGCGCCGGTCTGCGAGGCGAACGCGAAGAAGAACCGGTACGCGGCCGGCAGCACGAACACGTAGGCGAACGCGATCCCCAGCACGAGGAAGAACACGCTCGACACGATCAGCGGCAGCGCGAACTTGCGTTCGTGCTCGTAGAGCCCGGGCGCGACGAACGCCCAGGCCTGGTACAGCACCCAGGGCAGCGACAGCAGCAGCGCGGTGAGGAACGCCACCTTCGTCAGCGTGAAGAACGCGCCCGCCTGGTCGGTGAAGATCGGACGGGTGCCCTCGGGCAGCACCTGGTACAGGGGCTGCGACAGGAACCGCATGATCTCGCCGGAGAAGTAGAAGCAGACGAAGAACAGCGCCAGCACGACCAGCAGCGACTTGATCAGCCGGTCGCGCAGTTCGACCAGGTGCGAGAGGAAGCTTTCCTCCTGGCTCATCGCGTCGGCCCGTCCTGGTCAGCAGCGGTATGGGGGAAACGGTGGGTCATCGTCAGCGCCTGCGCTTGGGCAGCTTCTGGCCGAGCGCGCGCGCGCGCTCGACCCGACGTTCGCGGATGCGGTCGCGTGCGCGACGCACCGCGTAGATCTTGTCCCAGTCGGTGGAAGGGGTGGTCGACGTGCCGCTCGAGGCCACGTCGGAGGACAGGGCGTCGAACTGCGCCTGGGTCTCGGACACCGTGGACTGGATCGAGCTCTCGAGGCTGGACGCGGCCTCCTTCACCTGCGACTGGAGCTTGCGCAGCTCGTCGAGTTCCATCTGCCGGTTGATGTCGGACTTCACGTCGGCGACGTAGCGCTGCAGCTTGCCCATCCAGGCGCCCGCCTGGCGCGCCACCTTGGGCAGGCGCTCGGGGCCGAGCACGACCAGCGCCACGACGGCGATCAGCAACAGTTCCGAGAAGCCGAGATCGAACACGATCGGAGTCCAGCAGGGAGGGAGTCGATGCAGGCCCTACAAATGCTGCGAGCGGCCCGGGAAGGCCGCTCGCTGGGTCGGGCGCACGTGCGTGAAGGGATCAGGACTTTTCCCGGGCTTCCACGTCGATGGTCTTGCCGGACGCCGGCGCATCGCCCGCGACCTTGTCGGAGGCGCCTTCCTTCACGCCTTCCTTGAAGCCCTTGACCGCGCCACCGAGGTCGGACCCGATGTTGCGCAGCTTCTTCGTGCCGAACACCAACATGATGATGACCAGAACGATCAGCCAGTGCCAGATGCTCAACGATCCCATGATCGACTCCTGAATGCGGGTTCCGGCGGTGACGGGAACGACTATTGCCTGCGGGGCATGCCGGAACCGAGCGGATCCGGCCCGCCGAGAACGTGGAGGTGCAGATGATACACCTCCTGTCTGCCCACCCGTCCGGTGTTGACGACCACGCGGAAGCCGTCGTCGAGCCCCTGCTCGCGCGCCAGCGTTCCGATCATGCCCATCATGCGGCCGAGCACCTGCTGGTGCTGCAGGTCGGCATCGTAGAGATTCTCGACGTGCACCTTGGGAATCACGAGGAAGTGCACCGGTGCCGACGGCTGGATGTCGTGGAACGCCATCAGCTCGTCGTCCTCGTAGACCTTGCGGGACGGGATTTCGCCGCGTGCGATGCGGCAGAAGATGCAATCGGCATGCGTGGTCATGGTCAGCTCCTGCGTGCGGCCTTCTCGGCCAGGCCGGAGACCCCTTCGCGCCGTTCGAGTTCGGCGATGACGTCGCCCGGCTTCAGCCCGTAGTGGGCCAGCATCACCAGGCAGTGGAACCAGAGGTCGGCGGTCTCGGAGACGATGCGCGCACGGTCGCCATCCTTGGCCGCCATCACGGTCTCGGTGGCCTCCTCGCCGATCTTCTTGAGGATCGCATCGGGCGCGCGCGCGAACAGTCGCGCGACGTACGACGCGTCGGGGTCGCCCCCGCGGCGCGATTCGAGCACGGCGGCGAGCCGCTCGAGGGCATCCTGACTGCCGGACATGTCCGCTCCTACTTGTAGATCGATTCGGGGTCGCGCAGCACCGGGTCGACGACCACCCAGCGACCGTCGACCAGGGTGCTGAAGAAGCAGGAATGCCGTCCGGTGTGGCAGGCGATGCCGCCGCCCTGCTCGACCGACAGCAGCACCGCATCGCCATCACAGTCGAGCCGGATCTCGCGCACCCGCTGCACGTGGCCCGACTCCTCGCCCTTGCGCCACAGGCGCCCGCGCGAGCGCGACCAGTACACCGCACGGCCGGTGGCGGCCGTCTCGGCCAAGGCGTCGCGGTTCATCCACGCGACCATCAGGATGCGCTGGCTGCCGACCTCCTGCGCGATCGCGGTCACCAGGCCGTTGGCGTCCCAGCGCACCGACTCCAGCCACTGGCGGTCGAGGTTGCTGGTCGGTTCCGTCGCGGGCGTCGGCGCGACGCCGGGCGCCGGTGTGTTCTCGGACATGACGTCAGTCCAGTCGAACGGGAATGCCCTGGTCGGCCATGAACTGCTTGGCCTGACGCACGGTGTATTCGCCGAAATGGAAGATGCTGGCCGCCAGCACGGCATCCGCACGTCCCTGGCTGACGCCGTCGGCCAGGTGCTGGAGGTTGCCGACGCCGCCGGACGCGATCACCGGGATGCCGACGGCATCGGCGATCGCACGCGTCAGCGGCAGGTCGAACCCCTGCCGCGTGCCGTCACGGTCCATGCTGGTGAGGAGGATCTCGCCGGCGCCCAGGCGCTCGACTTCACGCGCCCATGCGATGGCGTCCAGGCCGGTGGCGTTGCGCCCGCCGTGGGTGAACACCTCCCAGCGCCCGGGCGCCACCGACTTCGCGTCGATGGCGACGACGATGCACTGCGCGCCGAAGTAGCCGGACGCCTCGGCCACCAGCCGCGGGTTCTGGATCGCCGCAGTGTTGATCGACACCTTGTCGGCGCCGGCGTTCAGCAGGCGGCGCACGTCGGCCACCGCGCGCACGCCGCCGCCGACCGTCAGCGGGATGAAGACCTGGTCGGCCACTGCCTCGATCACGTGCAGGATGATGTCGCGCTGGTCGCTGGACGCGGTGATGTCGAGGAAGGTGAGTTCGTCCGCGCCCTGGTCGTCGTAGCGGCGGGCGATCTCGACCGGATCGCCGGCGTCGCGCAGTTCGACGAAGTTGACGCCCTTGACGACCCGCCCGGCGGTGACGTCGAGGCAGGGGATGATGCGTTTGGTCAGCACGTGGGAATCCCGTGGTGTCGACCCGGCGATGCGGCCCTCCGGTGCCTGGGGCGGCCGGACGGCGCGCGCGTCAGCCCGGGCCGTTCAGATCGTCGGCGCGTGCCTGGGCCTGCGCGAAATCGAGCTTGCCCTCGTAGAGCGCACGCCCGAGGATGGTGCCCGAGACCCCTTCGGATTCGACCTCGCACAGCCGCACGATGTCGTCGATCGAGCCGACGCCGCCGGACGCGATCACCGGGATGCGCAGCGCGCGCGCCAGCCGCACGGTGGCCTCGATGTTGACGCCGGTGAGCATGCCGTCGCGGCCGATGTCGGTGTAGACGATCGCCTCGACCCCGTAGCCTTCGAACTTCTTGGCCAGGTCGAGCACGTCGTGGCCGGTGAGCTTGCTCCAGCCGTCGGTGGCGACCTTGCCGTCCTTGGCGTCGAGCCCGACGATCACCTGCCCGGGGAACGCGCCGCAGGCGTCGTGCAGGAAGCCCGGATTCTTGACGGCGGCCGTGCCGATGATCACGTAGTCGATGCCGTCGTCGAGGTAGCGCTCGATGGTGTCGAGGTCGCGGATGCCGCCGCCGAGCTGGATGGGGATCCGCCCGCCCAGCGCCGCAACGATGCTCTTGATGGCGGACTCGTTCTTCGGACGACCGGCAACGGCGCCGTTCAGGTCGACCAGATGCAGGCGCCGGGCGCCGAGGCTCAGCCAGTGCGCCGCGACGGCGGCCGGATCCTCGGAGAAGACGGTGGCATCGTTCATGTCACCCTGGCGCAGACGGACACAGCGGCCGTCCTTCAGGTCGATGGCGGGAATCAACAGCATGGCGGTACCGGGAGAGGAACCGGACCCGTGACGAGGTCCTAGGGCTTCCAGTTGACGAAATTCTCGTAAAGACGCAGCCCGCTGGCCGCGCTCTTCTCGGGGTGGAACTGGGTCGCGAAGATATTATCCCTCGCTACCGCACAGGTAAAGGCGAGGCCGTGGTCGCTGACACCCACGGTCAGGTCCTCGCGCGCGGGGACCGCATAGAAACTGTGCACGAAGTAGAAATACGCGCCGTCGGCGACCCCGTTCCACAGCGGATGCGCGCGCACCTGCCGCACGCGGTTCCAGCCCATGTGCGGCACCTTCAGGCGCGCGCCGTCGGGCAGGCGCATCCGCGCGTCGTCGAAGCGCACCACGTCGCCCGGCAGCACGTGCAGGCCGTCGGTGTCGCCCTCGGCACTGTGATCGAACAGCATCTGCTCGCCCACGCACACGCCGAACAGCGGCTTGGTGGCGGCCGCGCGCAGCACCGACGCACGCAGTCCGGACGCGTCGAGATGGCGCATGCAGTCGGGCATCGCCCCCTGTCCGGGGAACACCACGCGGTCGGCGGCATCGATCTCCTGCGGCACGCCGGTGACGATCACGCGGGCCTTCGGCGCGACGTGCTCGAGGGCCTTCGCCACCGAGCGCAGATTGCCCATGCCGTAGTCGACCACCGCAATCGTTGTCATCGGGACTCCGTCTGGTTGGGAAACGCGAACGACGACGACACGCTCAGAGCGCTTCCTTGGTGGACGGGATGCGCCCGCCGAGCCGGTCGTCGGGCTCGACCGCCATGCGCAGCGCGCGGGCGAAGGCCTTGAACACGGTCTCGCATTGATGGTGCGCGTTGACGCCGCGCAGGTTGTCGACGTGCAGCGTGACGAGCGCGTGGTTGACGAAGCCCTGGAAGAACTCGTGCGCGAGGTCGACGTCGAACGCGCCGATCATCGCGCGCGTGAACGGCACGTGCCATTCGAGCCCGGGCCGGCCGGAGAGGTCGACGACCACGCGCGACAGCGCCTCGTCGAGCGGCACGTAGGCGTGGCCGTAGCGGCGGATGCCGGACTTGTCGCCGACGGCGCGGGCGAAGGCCTGGCCGAGCGTGATGCCGATGTCCTCGACGGTGTGGTGCGCGTCGATGTGCAGGTCGCCCTGCGCCTCGACCTCGAGGTCGACCAGCCCGTGGCGGGCGATCTGGTCGAGCATGTGGTCGAGGAAGGGCACGCCGGACTCGAGCCGGCGCTGGCCGGTGCCGTCGAGGTCGATGCGGACCCGGATGCGGGTCTCGGCGGTGTTGCGGACGATTTCAGCGCTTCGCTTGGTCATGGGGTGGTCGGGTGTGCGCCGTCGGATCCGGGCCTGGGCCCCTCAGGCGGAGACCCCCCCGGGCGCTGCACGAGGATCTCGTCCAGCGCCGCGAGCAGGGTCGCGTTTTCCTGCGGGGCGCCGACGGTGATGCGCAGGCAGTCGTGCAGGGAAGCATGCATTCTACCGACGTCCTTGACGAGGACGCGCCGATCCCGCAGCGCCTGCCAGACGGCCGGGGCCTGCGGCACGCGGAGCAGCAGGAAATTGGCGTCGGACGCGAACACCTCCACCCCGGGCAGGCGCGCCAGCCGATCGGCGAGCACCGCGCGCTCGGCGCGGATCGCGGCGGCCTGGGCGTCGAACACCGCGTGATGCTCGAGCGCGAACAGCGCGGCGGCCTCGGTCAGCACGTTCACGTTGTAGGGCGGCCGCACCTTGTCGAGCTGTCCGATCCAGTCCGGCGCCCCGGCCATGAAGCCCAGGCGCAGGCCCGCCAGGCCCAGCTTCGACACGGTGCGCATCACCAGCAGGTCGGGATGACGCTCCAGCGCCGGCATCCAGGTGCGCGGCGCGAACGGCTGGTAGGCCTCGTCGATCACGACCAGTCCGGGGGCGGCGGCGAGGATGTCGCGGATCACCCCGTCGTCGAAGCAGGCACCGGTGGGGTTGTTGGGGTAGGACAGGTAGACGAGCGCAGGGGCCTCGCGTTCGATCGCGGCGAGCATCGCCGCGCGGTCCAGGCCGAACCCGGGGGCGAGCGGCACGCCGACGAAGCGGCTGCCCGCCAGCTGCGCCGACACCTGGTACATCACGAACGACGGCCAGGCCGAGAGCACGACCGCGCCCGGCCGCGCCGTGGCCACCGACAGCAGGGAGATCAGCTCGTCGGATCCGTTGCCCAGGATCAGCCCGCAGGCCGCAGGCACGCCGAACCGGTCGCGGATCGCCGCCTTCAGCGCCGCGTAGTCGGGCACCGGATAGCGGTTGAGGGGCACGGCGGCCAGGCGCCGGGCGAACGCATCGCGCAGCGCATCGGGCAGCGGGTACGGGTTCTCCATCGCGTCGAGCTTCACGAACCCGTCGGCCGCGGGCACGTGATAGGCCGACATGGCCAGCACGTCGGCGCGCAGCACCCGCGCGACCCGCGCGTTGGGTGCCGATGCGTTCGGTGCCGATGCAGCGGCTGCCGATGCGCCTGGCGCCGATGCTTCCGGCGCCGACACCCTCGCGGCCGAACCCTGCGGGCCGGCGGGGCCGGCGGCGCTCACGGATCCAGCCGGAACTCGGCGCTGCGGGCGTGCGCCTGCAAGCCTTCGCCATGCGCCAGCGTCGAGGCCACGCGCCCCAGCACCTGCGCCCCGGCGCGCGACACCTCGATCATGCTGCTGCGCTTCTGGAAGTCGTAGACGCCCAGCGGCGACGAGAAGCGCGCCGTGCGCATCGTCGGCAGCACGTGGTTGGGGCCGGCGCAGTAGTCGCCCAGCGACTCCGACGCGTAGGGCCCGAGGAACAGCGCCCCGGCGTGACGGATCCGGTCGGCCCACTCCTGCGGGTCGCGCGCCGAGATCTCGACGTGCTCGGCGGCGATCTCGTTGGCGATGTCGCAGGCGTGCGCCATGTCGCGCACCCGGATCAGCGCACCCCGGTCGGACAGCGAGCGCGCGATCACCGCCTGCCGGGGCATCTGCGGCAGCAGCCGGGCGATCGACGCGTGCACCCGGTCGATGAACGCGGCGTCGGGACACAGCAGGATGGCCTGGGCCATCTCGTCGTGCTCGGCCTGCGAGAAGAGGTCCATCGCGATCCAGTCCGGGTCGGTGCTGCCGTCGCACAGGATCAGGATCTCGCTGGGACCGGCGATCATGTCGATGCCGACGACACCGAACACCCGCCGCTTGGCCTCGGCCACGTAGGCGTTGCCCGGTCCGACGACCTTGTCGACACGCGGCACGGTGGCGGTGCCGTAGGCGAGCGCTCCGACCGCCTGCGCGCCGCCGATCGTGAACACCCGGTCGACCCCGGCGATGGCGGCGGCCGCCAGCACCATCGGGTTGCGCACGTCGTCCGGCGTGGGCACGACCATGATCAGCTCGGGCACGCCGGCGACCTTGGCCGGAATCGCGTTCATCAGCACCGACGACGGATACGCCGCCTTGCCGCCCGGCACGTACAGGCCCACCCGGTCGAGCGGGGTGATCTTCTGCCCCAGGCGGTTGCCGTCGGCGTCGACGAAGGACCACGACGACGCCTTCTGGTGCTGGTGATAGTCGCGCACGCGCTGCGCCGCGGCCTCCAGCGCGGTGCGCTGTCCGTCGGGCAGCCCGTCGACCGCCGCGCGCAGCGCCGACGCGGGCAGCTCCAGCTCGGCGGCCGCGGCGACGCGGCGGCGGTCGAACCGGTTCGTGTACTCGATCACCGCGTCGTCGCCACGGCGGCGCACGTCGGCCAGGATGTCGGCCACGACCTTCTCGATCGACGCATCCTGCGCCGGCTCGTAGGCGATCAGGGCCGACAGCCGCGCCGGAAAATCGGCCGCGGTGGCGTCCAGCGTGTGGATCAGGGGACGTTGCGTCATGCGCTCACTCCGTGGGCACCACCGCCTCGAGCCGGGACAGCAGCGGCTGCAGGCGCGCCGACTTGGTCTTCAGCGACGCCTGGTTGACGATCAGCCGCGACGAGATCGGCATGATCTGCTCGACCTCGACCAGGTTGTTGGCCTTCAGCGTGCTGCCGGTGCTGACCAGGTCCACGATGGCGTCGGCCAGCCCCACCAGCGGCGCCAACTCCATCGAGCCGTACAGCTTGATCAGGTCGACGTGCACGCCCTTGGACGCGAAGTGGCGGCGCGCGGCCTCGACGTACTTGGTGGCCACGCGCAGACGCGCACCGCGACGCACCGCCTGCGCATAGTCGAAGCCGCGCGGCGCGGCCACGCACATGCGGCAGATGCCGATGCGCAGGTCGATCGGCTGGTACAGGCCGTCGCCGCCATGTTCGAGCAGCACGTCCTTGCCGGCCACGCCGATGTCGGCCGCGCCGTACTGCACGTAGGTGGGGACGTCGCTGGCGCGCACGATCACCAGGCGCAGCCGCGGGTCGCCGGTGGGCAGGATCAGCTTGCGCGACTCGAGGACGGCCGGGTCGACCTCGATGCCGGCCTTCGACAGCAGCGGCACGGTGTCGTCGAAGATGCGGCCCTTGGACAGGGCCAGCGTGATCGTGTCGTGGGAGGCGGTGTTCATCAGGATTCCGATGCGGTCGCGGCCGGCGTGCCGCCGACCCGTTCGATGCGCGCACCGACCGAGGCCAGCTTGCGCTCCATGCGCTCGTAGCCGCGGTCGAGGTGGTAGATGCGGTCGACGAGCGTCTCGCCCTCGGCGACCAGGCCAGCGATCACCAGCCCGGCCGACGCCCGCAGGTCGGTGGCCATGACGGCCGCGCCCGACAGGCGCTCGACGCCGCGCACCACCGCGGTGTTGCCTTCGGCCGTGATGTCGGCGCCCAGGCGCTGCATCTCGAGCACGTGCATGAAGCGATTCTCGAAGATGGTCTCGGTGATGACGCCGGTGCCCTCGGCCACCGCGTTCATCGCCATGATCTGCGCCTGCATGTCGGTGGCGAAGCCGGGATACGGCGCCGTGCGCATGTTCACCGCCTTGGGACGACGGAACATCGACAGGCGGATGAAGTCTGCGCCGGTCTCGATCTGGGCACCCGCTTCGCGCAGCTTGTCGAGGGTGGCGTCCATCGAGTCGGGCATCACGCGCGTGAGCGTGAGCTCGCCGCCGGTGGCCGCGACCGCGCACAGGAAGGTGCCGGCCTCGATGCGGTCCGGCATCACCGCGTACTCGGCGCCGTGCAGCTGCGCCACGCCGTGCACGACGATGCGGTCGGTGCCCGCGCCGTCGATGCGCGCGCCCATCGCGACCAGCGCGCGGGCGAGGTCGACCACCTCGGGCTCGCGCGCCGCGTTCTCGATCACGGTCTCGCCGTCGGCCAGCACGGCGGCCATCATCAGGTTCTCGGTGCCGGTCACGGTGACCATGTCGGTCACGATGCGCGTGCCCTTCAGGCGCGGCGCCTTGGCGACCACGTAGCCGTGCTCGATGCTGATCGACGCGCCCATCGCCTGCAGGCCCTTGATGTGCTGGTCGACCGGGCGCTGGCCGATCGCGCAGCCGCCGGGCAGCGACACACGCGCCTCGCCGAAGCGCGCGACCAGCGGGCCGAGCACGAGGATCGACGCACGCATCGTCTTGACGAGGTCGTACGGCGCCTCGACCGAGGTGACGCCCGACGCCTGCAGCGTGACCCCGCCTTCGGTGCGGCGGATGCCCACGCCCAGCGTGCCGAGCAGCCGCAGCGCCGTCTCGACGTCGTGCAGGTCGGGCACGTTCGACAGCGCCAGCGCATCGGCGCTGAGCAGGCTGGCGCAGAGGATCGGCAGCGCGGCGTTCTTCGCGCCCGACACCGCGATCTCGCCGCGCAGCGGGCGTCCGCCCTCGATCTTGAGCTTGCCCACCTCAGCCTCCGAACTCGGAGGGCGTGAGGGTCTTCATCGACAGCGCATGGATCTCCGCGCGCATGCGGTCGCCGAGCGCCGCGTACACGAGCTGGTGCCGCTGCACCAGGCGCTTGCCCTCGAACAGCGGCGACACGATCAGCGCCTCGAAGTGCTGGCCGTCGCCCGACACTTCGAGTCGATCGCAGGCGAGGCCTTCGGCGATGTAGCGTTTGACGTCTTCAGGTGTGACCATGGGGTGCTCTGGAACAAGGAGAGGGACGCGCGGGGACGGCGCACCGGCCCCGGAGAACCGGCCGCCGGCGACGGGACCGAAGCTTCAGTGTCGCAGCTTGTAGCCGCGCCGCAGCAGCGACAGGGCGAGCGCGGCCGCGACCGCCAGTGTCGCGGTCACGATCGCGAGGCTGGTCGTCGGGGGCACGTCGGACACCCCGAAGAAGCCATACCGGAAGCCGTCGACCATGTAGAAGAACGGATTGAGATGGGACACCGTCTGCCAGAACGGCGGCAGCGAATGCACCGAATAAAACACGCCGGCAAGGAAGGTGGCCGGCATGATGAGGAAGTTCTGGAAGGCCGCGATCTGATCGAACTTCTCGGCCCAGATGCCTCCGATCAGGCCCATTGTACCGAGAATCGCACTGCCCAGGATCGCGAAGACCACGATCCAGAGCGGGCTGGCGAAGGACAGCCTGGCGAACCAGACGGTCACGACGAACACCCCCGCCCCCACCGCCAGGCCGCGCACCACGGCCGCCAGCACGTAGGCGCCGAACACCTCCCAGTGCGACAGGGGCGGCAGCAGCACGAACACGATGTTGCCGGTGACCTTGCTCTGGATCAGCGACGACGACGCGTTGGCGAACGCGTTCTGCAGCACCGCCATCATCACCAGCCCGGGCACCAGGAACGACACGTAGCTGATCTTCTCGAAGACCATCACGCGCCCCTCGAGCGCGTGGGAGAAGATCAGCAGGTACAGCAGCGACGTGAGCACCGGCGCGGCGACGGTCTGGACGCTCACCTTCGCGAAGCGCAGCAGCTCCTTCTGGAACAGCGTGAGAAAGCCCTGCATCACCGGTTCTCCTGCATGATGCGCACGAACACGTCTTCGAGATCGGTGTGCTGCAGCTCCATCTCGTCGATCACGCAGCCCGCGGTGCGCAGCGCCGCCAGCACGGGCTCGACCTGCTCGTAGGTGTCGATGCGCAGCACGAACCGCTCGCCGGGGCCCGGGCGCGCGGACGCGGCGGCGGACTCGACCAGCAGGGGCATCAGGCCCTCGGGCAGCACACCCTCCGACAGACGCAGCACCAGCCGGCCGCCCGAGAACCGGCGGATCAGCGCGCTGGTGCGGTCGAGGGCCACCACCTGCCCCTGCTTGAGCATGGCGATGCGCCCGCACAGCTCCTGCGCTTCCTCGAGATAGTGGGTGGTCAGCACGATCGTGTGCCCGTCACGGTTCAGGCGGCGGATGAACTGCCACAGCGTCTGCCGCAGCTCGACGTCGACGCCGGCGGTGGGCTCGTCGAGCACGATCACCGGCGGCCGGTGCACCAGCGCCTGCGCCACCAGCACCCGCCGCTTCATGCCGCCCGACAGCGCCCGCATGTTGGCGTCGGCCTTGCCGGTGAGGTCGAGGTTGGCCAGGATCTCGTCGATCCAGGCGTCGTTGCGCCGGATGCCGTAGTACCCGGACGTGATGCGCAGCGTCTCGCGCACCGTGAAGAAGGGGTCGAAGACGAGTTCCTGCGGCACGACGCCCAACGCACGGCGCGCGGCGCGATAGTCGTCGACGACGTCGTGCCCCATCACCGCGATGCGGCCCGAGGTGGGGCGGGTGAGGCCGGCGATGGACGTGATCAGCGTGGTCTTGCCGGCGCCGTTGGGACCCAGCAGACCGAAGAATTCGCCCTGCTCGACCTGCAGGGACACGCCGCGCAGCGCCTGGAAGCGGCCGTAGTGCTTGACGACGGAATCGATGTCGATGGCGATGGACATGGTCAGGGAGCGGCTCGCGACGGCGCCGGCGGGCGGCACCCGGCGGGTCAGGCGTCGCTCCGGCTCCCGAACAGGACCTGGTCCACGCCGTACAGGCGTGCCAGCTTGACGACGTTGGAGGAGGCGCCCGAAACCGCACAGCCGGCGGTTCCGGCGCGCCGCTTGAGTTCGAGCAGCACGGCGATGAGCGAGGAGTCGAACGCGCTGCAGGCGGACAGGTCGAACCGCGCCGCCCCCGTGCCCGCGGCGCCCGACAGGGTGTCGAGCACCTGCGTCGCGTTCGCGAACACGACGCGCTCGGGCACACGGATGGGGTCGGCCATCGCTCAGGACTTCTTCGGCGCTTCGAACGAGCGGTTCTTGTCGACCAGCGACTTGATCAGGCCGTCGATGCCGCGCGCGCCGACCTCCTGCGCGAACTGCCCGCGATACGTCTCCACCAGCCACACGCCCAGCACGTTGACGTCGTAGATCTTCCAGCCGTCGGACGCCTTCTCCATGCGGTAGTCGAGCTGGATCGGCTCGCCGCGCGGCTGTGCGACCTCGCTGCGCACGATCACCTCGGTGTCGGCGGCGTCGGCGCGCAGCGGCTTCATGCGGATCGACTGGTCCTTGACCGAGCTCAGCGCACCCGAATAGGTGCGCAGCAGCAGCACGCGGAACTCGTTCATCAGCTGCTTCTGCTGTTCGGGGCTGGCCGAACGCCAGTTGCGCCCGACCGACAGCGCCGTCATGCGCTGGAAGTTGACGTGCGGCATCACGGTCGCGTCGACCAGGTCGGACAGCTTCTTGAAGTCGCCCGCCTGCAGGTCCTTGTCGCTGCGGATGCGATCGAGCACCTCGGTCGACAGGCGGCGGATCAGCGCGTCGGGAGACTCCTGCGCGATCGCGGGCGCGGCCACCGACACCAGCAGCGCCACCGAAGCCATCAGCTTGAGAAAGGGTCGTTTCATGCCGTCATCCTATCGTTGCGGTCCACCGGAAACGCGCGATGCACGTCGCCGGTCGACGGCCGATCATTTCGATTCCGTCTCGGCGGGCTCGGGCGGCGGGTCACCGTCCCAGACCTGGTTGCGCCGACGCTGCAGGTACCCGTCGCGCACGAAGCTGTACTTGTCGAGAGCCGCGCCTTCGACCACCCGCCCGGCGGTCAGCAGCGACGCACGCTGGTCGATCGCGCGGGTCAGGCGCAGGTTGTTGCTGAACCCTTCGGTCTCGACCTGGCGCACCGGGTCGGCGGCCATGTCGAGCGCGAAGCCCAGGCCGTCGCGCACGCTGGACGGGCCGAAGATGGGCAGCACCAGGTAGGGTCCGCTGGCGAGCCCCCAGCGCCCGAGCGTCTGGCCGAAGTCTTCGCGATGGCGCTCGAGCCCCATCTCGGTGGCGACATCGGCGATGCCCCCGAACCCGAAGGTGGTGTTGATCACGAAGCGCGACAGGTCGCCGAGCGCCGCCATCGGTTTGCCCTGGAGCAGCTGATTGGCGGCGGTCCAGAGTTCGCCGACGTTGGCGAAGACGTTGCCGATCACGCCGCGGAAGTATTCGGGCACCACGGTGGTGTACGCCTGCGCGACCGGCTTGACGACGTATTCGTCGGCCGTCTCGTTGAACGCGAACACCGCGCGGTTCATGGGCTCGAAGGGGTCGGCCGCGGAGCGGGGACCGGTGCCGGTGCTGGCGCAGCCCGAGAGCGCCAGCGTGCCGGCGAGCACCAGGGCGGACAGTGCGGCGGAGCGCCGCCGGATCGATCCGATCATTTCGCGCCTCCTTCGGCCGCCTTTCCGTAGAGAAACTGCCCGATCAGGTTCTCGAGCACCACGGCCGACTGGGTCATGCTGATGCGGCCGCCCGCGGCCAGCATGGCCGTGTCGCCGCCCGGTTCCAGACCGATGTACTGCTCGCCCAGCAGGCCCGAGGTCATGATCTTGGCCGAGGAGTCCTTGGGGAACTGGTAGCGGCGATCGAGCGCCATCGTGACCTCGGCCTGGTAGGTCTTGTCGTCGAAGCGGATGGCCGTGACCCGGCCGACGACGACGCCCGCGCTGCGCACCGCCGCGCGCGGCTTCAGCCCGCCGATGTTGTCGAACAGCGCCCGGGTCTCGTAGGTGTCGGACAAGGCGATGCTGCCGCTCATGTTGCCGGCGCGCACGGCCAGGAACACCAGCGCGGCGAACCCCAGCAGCACGAACAGGCCCACCAGCAGGTCGACCGATTTCCGGTTCATCTGCACTACTCCTCAGTTGGTGCTGAACATCAGCGCCGTCAGGATGAAATCGAGGCCCAGCACGGCCAGGGACGCCACCACCACGGTCGTGGTCGTGGCGCGCGCGACGCCTTCGGGCGTGGGCTCGGCCTCGTAGCCGACGAACAGTGCGACGAACGCCACCGTGAAGCCGAACACGATGCTCTTGATGACCCCGTTGCCGACGTCGTCGAGCCAGTCGACGCCGCCTTGCATCTGCGACCAGAACGCCCCCGCGTCGACACCGATCATCTCGACCCCGACCAGGTAGCCGCCCAGCACGCCCATGGCCGAGAACAGCGCCGCCAGCAGCGGCATGCAGATCAGCGCGGCCATGAAGCGTGGCGCCAGCACGCGCGCGACCGGGTCGACGGCCATCATCTCCATGGCGTCGATCTGCTCGCCCGCGCGCATCAGGCCCACCTCCGCCGTCAGCGACGTGCCCGCCCGGCCGGCGAACAGCAGCGCCGTCACCACCGGCCCCAGTTCCCGCACCAGCGACAGCGTGACCAGCAGGCCCAACGCCTCCTCGGATCCGTAGCGGCGCAGCGTGTAGTAGCCCTGCAGCCCGAGCACGAACCCGATCAGCAGCCCCGACACGAGGATGATCGACAGCGAGTAGTTGCCGATGAAGTGGATCTGGTCGACGACCAGGCGGGGACGGCGGAACGACAGGCCGCCCAGCCCGCACAGGCGCAGGAAGAAGCGCGTGCCGTAGCCGATGTCAGCCAGCCGGCCCGACACCCAGCGCACCGGCGCCCCCAGCGGCCCGTTCACGACGGCAGCCCCAGGTCCTGCGCCAGCGGCCGCGCCTGGTAGTGGAACGCCACCGGCCCATCGATGTCGCCGTCGAGGAACTGGCGCACGTTGGGGTCGGACGACGCGCGCATCTCGTCGGGCGTGCCGTGGGCGGCGATGCGCCCGGCCGCGAGCAGGTACACGTAGTCGGCGATCGCGAACGCGTCCTTGATGTCGTGCGACACGAGGATGGACGCCAGGTTCAGCGCATCGGTCAGGTTGCGGATGAGGGCGGCCACCGTCGCCAGGGAGATCGGGTCGAGGCCCGCGAAGGGCTCGTCGTACATGATCAGCGGCGGGTCGAGCGCGATCGCACGCGCCAGCGCCACCCGCCGCGCCATGCCGCCCGACAGCTGGGAGATGCGGAACTGCGCGGCGCCGCGCAGCCCGACGGCATTCAGCTTGAGCAGCACCAGGTCGCGGATCAGCGCATCGGGCAGCGTCGTGTGCTCGCGCAGAGGGAACGCCACGTTCTCGAACACGGTGAGGTCGGTGAACAGCGCGCCGAACTGGTAGAGCATGCCCATGCGCCGACGCAGCGCGTACAGGCCGTCGCGATCGAGGGCGTGGACGTTCTGACCCTCGAAGGTGACGGTGCCGGACTGCGGGCGCAGCTGCCCGCCGATCAGCCGCAGGATGGTCGTCTTGCCCGAGCCCGAGCCGCCGATCAGCGCCACCACGCGGCCGCGCGGAAAGCGCAGCGACACCCCGTCGAGGATGACGCGCTCACGGTAGCCGAATCGCACCTGATCGAGAACGAGGAGTTCGGGGTTCACGGACATGCAGGGCCGGCCTGCGCTCAGGGGAAAACCCGTGATTCTAAACCGCGCGGTCGATTCGCACCGGACGGGGTCCGGCGAGGGGCCGCTCGCCGGGCTCGGCCGCCGGCCCGGCGAGCGGCTCGGCCCGGTGCGCTCAGGCGCGCAGCAGACGGTCCTCGCCGGCGCTGATCTGTTCGAGGGTTCCGGCGAGCACGACCGTGTCGCCGGCCTGCAGCGTCATGTCGGGCGGCGGGTCGACGATCCGCTGGCTCGCGCGCACCACGGTGCTGACGCGCGCGCCCCCCAGCGGCAGCGAACCGACGGGACACGCCACCAGTGCGCTGCCCTGGGCAATGCCCACGGCACGCAAGTGGACTTGGGCGGATTCGATCGCATCGTCGCCGGCGTCGTCGGCACCGCGGAAGAACCCCCGCAGCAGCGAATAGCGCCCCTCGCGCACCGTGCGCACGCGGCGCAGCACCCTGGCCATCGGCACCCCCGCCAGGGCGAGCGCGTGCGAGGCGAGCATCAGGCTGCCCTCGACGATCTCGGGCACGATCTCGGTCGCGCCCGCGGCGCGCAGCCGTTCGATGTCGGTCTCGTGCGCGGTGCGCACCAGGATCGGCAGCTGCGGCGCCAGCTCCCGGGCGGTGCGGATCACCCGCAGGGCGGCCGCCGTGTCGTCGAAGGTGACGGCCAGTGCGCGCGCGCGGTGCACGCCCACCGCCACCAGCGTCTCGCGCCGCGCGGAGTCGCCGTACACCACCGACTCTCCGGTGGCGGCCGCCTCGCGCACGCGATCGGGGTCGAGGTCGAGCGCCATCAAGCCCACCTTCTCGGCTTCGAGCACGTGCGCCAGCGCCTGGCCGCAGCGCCCGTAGCCGCAGACGATCACGTGGCGGTCGCGCGCGAGGCTGCGGCTGGCGATGGTCTGCAGCTGCAGCGAACGCAGCATCCATTCCTCGCCCGACAGCCGGATCGCGATCCGGTTGGCCTGCTCGATGAGCAGCGGGCTGACCAGCATCGAGATCAGCATGGCCGCCAGCACCGGCTGCAGCGCGGCCGCGGGAATCAGGCCGACGCCCCCGGCCAGCGCCAGCAGCACGAATCCGAACTCGCCGGCCTGCGCGAGCCACACGCCGGTGCGGATGGCGACGCCCGCGCTGGCGCCGAAGGCGCGCACCAGCCCCACCACCAGCCCGAACTTCAGCAGGATGGGCACGATCGCGAGCAGCAGCACCTGCGGCGCGAATTCGGCGACCACGCGCAGGTCGAGCTGTGCGCCGATCGACACGAAGAACAGCCCGAGCAGCACGTCGCGGAACGGCTTGATGTCCTCTTCCACCTGGAAGCGGAACGCCGTCTCGGAGATCAGCATGCCGGCCACGAACGCGCCCAGTTCCATCGACAGCCCGGCCATCTTGGTCAGCCAGGCGAACAGCAGGGTCGCCAGCAGCACGTTGAGGGTGAACAGCTCGTGCGAACGCTGGCGGGCGACGATGTTGAACCAGCGCTTCATCAGCCAGGGACCGAACCGGATCAGCAGCACCAGCACCACCACCGCCTTGAGCGCGGCCAGACCGACCGCCCCGATCCAGGCGTCGCCGCCGGCGGCCAGCGCGGGGATCAGGATCAGCAGCGGGATCACCGCGATGTCCTGGAACAGCAGCACGCTGAACACGCGCCGGCCATGCTCGGAGTCGAGCTCGCGCTTCTCGGCCAGCAGCTTCGTGACCATGGCGGTGGACGACATCGCGACCGCGCCCCCCAGCACCAGGGCCGCCCGCCAGTCGATGGCGCCGCCGAGCAGCCACAGCACGCCGGCCGCCGGCAGCACCACGAACACCGCCACGACCAGCACCATCGTCACGGCGACCTGCGCGGCGCCGAGCCCGAAGACCAGCGCCCGCATCGCGGTCAGCTTGCCGAGATTGAACTCCAGCCCGAGCGTGAACATCAGGAACACGACGCCGAGCTCGCCGGCATGGCGCACGGCCTCGGGCTCGCCGGCCATGTTGGTGGCGTGCGGCCCGAGCAGCGCCCCGACGGCGAGGTACGCAACCAGCGGCGGCAGGTTGAGCGCCCGCAGCGCGACGACCGCGATCACGGAAGCGGCCAGCAGCACCAGGGCGATTTCGAGGGACGAAAGCATCGGCCGCCTACAGTCGATATACTCGGTCGGATGGTTGCTGTGATTCTATCCACCCCCTCCCAGGAGCAGCGGCTGATCGAGCGGGCGGTCGAAGTGCTGGGCATCGAGGCCGCCGCCGTGACCAGCCTGGCGCCGCGCATCGGCGCCGCGTTCGTGCAGGCCTGCCGCCTCATGCTCGAATGCCGCGGCCGCGTGGTCGTCAGCGGCATCGGCAAGTCCGGGCACGTGGCGCGCAAGATCGCGTCCACGCTGGCCTCCACCGGCACGCCGTCGTTCTTCATGCACCCGGCGGAGGCGAGCCACGGCGACCTCGGCATGGTGACCGGCGACGACGTGTTCCTCGCGCTGTCCAATTCGGGCACCACCGCCGAGCTTCTGGCCATCCTGCCCCAGGTGCGCCGCCGCGGCGCGCGCCTGATCGCGATCACCGGCAACCCCGCATCGACGCTGGCGACACTGGCCGACGTGCACCTCGACGCAACCGTCGAGCGCGAGGCGTGCCCGCTGAATCTGGCGCCCACCGCCAGCACCACGGCCACGCTTGCGCTGGGCGACGCGCTCGCGGTGGCCCTGCTCGATGCGCGCGGGTTCGGCGCCGAGGACTTCGCCAGCTCCCACCCGGGCGGGGCGCTCGGCCGCCGCCTGCTGACGCGGGTCACCGACGTGATGCGCACCGGCGAGGCCGTGCCATCGGTGGGCGAGACGGCGCCGCTGAGCACGGCCATCCTGGAGATCACGCGCAAGCGCATGGGCATGACCGCGGTGCTGGGCGCCGGCGGCCAGGTGCGCGGCATCTTCACCGACGGCGACCTGCGGCGCCTGCTCGAGCGCGACGGCGACATCCGCGCGTTCCGCGTCGAACAGGTGATGACCCGCACGCCCGCCACGATCGGCGCCGAGGCGCTCGCGGTCGAGGCGGTGCGCCTGATGGAGGACCGGCGCATCAGCCAGCTGCTGGTCGTCGACGGCGGCCGGCTGGTGGGCGCGCTCCACATCCACGACCTGCTCGCGGCGAAGGTGGTGTGATGGCGACCGACGACGCCGTGCGGCGCGCCGCGCGCATCCGGCTGCTCGCGCTGGACGTCGACGGCACGCTCACCGACGGCACGCTGTTCATCGGTGCGCTGGGCGAGACGATGAAGGGCTTCAGCGTGCGCGACGGGTTCGGGCTCACGCTGCTGAAGGAGGCGGGCATCACCCGCGCCATCGTGACCGGCCGCAGCTCGGCGATCGTCGAGCGGCGCGCCGCCGAGCTCGGCATCGGCATCGTGCTGCAGGGGGTGCGCGACAAGGCGCAGGCCCTGACCAGTCTGGCGCGCGACGCCGGCCTGACGCTGGCCGAAGTGGCCTACATGGGCGACGACTGGCCCGACCTGCCGGCGCTGCGCATCGCCGGGCTGGCCGCCGCGCCGGCCGACGCCACCGCGCCGGTGCGTGCGTGCGCGCACTGGGTGTCGGGCTGCCGCGCCGGGCACGGCGCCGTGCGCGAACTCGCCGAATGGCTGCTCGCGGCCCGCGGCGAACTCGACGCGCACCTGGCGCGCCACCAGGGCGACTGAGCGCGCGCCGCACCATGCAGACACGGTTCTGGGACCGCTCGGCGGCGGCACTGTCGGTCGCCCTGCTCGCCGGCCTTGCCGCGTTCAGCTACTACCTCGCCGAGCTGTCCGACCGGTTCGAGCGTCCCGCGATCGACCCGCGGGTGGCGCACGAGCCCGACTACTTCGTCGAGGGCTTCGCGGTCACCCGCATGAACGCGCGCGGCGACCCGGTGTTCCGCCTGTCGGCCGAGCGCCTGGTGCACTTCCCCGACGACGATTCCAGCGAGATGGTCAACCCCCGCCTCGTCAGCCTGGACCCGGCGCGCCCGCTGGTCACGCTGTCGGCGCAGCGTGGCCGTACCGACACCGGGGCCGAAGCCACCCACCTGTACGACGACGTCCGCCTGGTACGCGCCGGCGTGCGCGGCGAACCGCCGCTCCAGGTCGACACCGAATACGTGCTGCTCCTGACCCGGGAGAACATCGCGCGCAGCGACCGCGAGGTGCGGATCACGCGCGGCGCATCGTCCTTGACTGGCGTCGGAATGGAATTTGATAATGCGGCCCGGGTTCTGACCGTCCAGTCCCGGGTGCGCGGTGTCTGGACCACGCCCGAACAACGCTGAAGAAGCCCCCTCGAATGCCCCTCCGACGCCGCGCACTGTCCGGTTCCTTCGCCCTCGCCCTCCTGATCGCACTCGGTGCAACGGCGCCGGCCGCGCGCGCCGAACGCGCCGACCGGAACAAGCCGATCAACGTCGAGGCGGACGCGATGCAGTACGACGATCTGAAGCAGATCAACGTCTTCACCGGCAACGTCACGCTCACCAAAGGCACGATCGTCATCCGCGCCGACCGGCTGGTGATCCGGCAGGATCCGGAGGGCTACCAGTACGGCACCGCCTACGGCAACCCGGCCACCTTCCGCCAGAAGCGCGAAGGCGTCGACCAGTTCGTGCACGGGGTCGGCCAGCAGCTCGACTACGACGGCAAGACCGAGACGGTGCGGTTCCAGCAGCGCGCCAGCCTGAAGCGCCTGGAGCGCGAGCGCGTCACCGACGAGATCCACGGCAACACCATCGTCTACGACGCACGCACCGAGTTCTTCACGGTCGAAGGCGGCGGCGCGCGCACCGCCACGCCCGAGAACCCCGGCGGGCGCGTGCGCGTGGTCATCCAGCCCAAGAACACCGAACCGGCGGAGCCCGCCGCCGTTCCGCTGCGCCCGGCCGAGCAGCTGCAGTCGCCGCGCCGCTGACCATGTCCGCGCGCGGTTCCTCGACAGCGGGCGTGCCCCCCGCGCCGCCCGACGGCCTGCTGCCGGCAGGCGGCTCGCGCCTGTCGGTGCGTCACCTGATGAAGGCCTACCATGGCCGCCAGGTCGTGCAGGACGTGTCGCTCGAGCTGAGCAGCGGCGAGGTCGTCGGGCTGCTGGGCCCCAACGGGGCGGGCAAGACCACCTGCTTCTACATGATCGTGGGGCTGATCCCCTCCGACGACGGCGAGATCCGCCTCGACGACAAGGTGATCAGCCGGCTGCCGATCCATCGCCGGGCGCGGCTCGGCCTGTCGTACCTGCCGCAGGAGGCCTCGGTCTTCCGCAAGCTGACGGTCGAGGAGAACATCGTCGCCGTGCTCGAGCTGCAGACCGGGCCGGACGGCGCACCCCTGCCGCGCGCCGAGGTCGACCGGCGACTCGAGGCGCTGCTGTCCGAGCTCCAGATCGAAGCCATCCGCTCGAATCCGGCCCTGTCGCTGTCGGGCGGCGAGCGCCGCAGGGTGGAGATCGCGCGGGCACTGGCCAATTCGCCGCGGTTCATCCTGCTCGATGAACCGTTCGCCGGCGTGGACCCCATCGCGGTGATCGAAATCCAGAGAATCGTGAAGTTCCTGAAGCAGCGCGGCATCGGCGTGTTGATCACCGACCACAACGTCAGGGAAACGCTTGGCATCTGTGACCGGGCGTATATCATCAACGCTGGTACTGTTCTTGCTTACGGCCGCCCCGACGAAATCGTCGACAACGAAAGCGTGCGTCGGGTCTATCTCGGCGAACACTTCCGGATGTAGCGCCCTGCCCTGACCCGGGGGCCGGACGCCCCGACGACGCCGGGACCGCCTTCGAGGTCTTCGTCCCCCCGTGAAACCGTCCCTCCAGCTCAAGATCTCGCAGCATCTGGCGCTGACGCCGCAGCTGCAGCAGTCCATCCGTCTTCTGCAGCTGTCGACGCTGGAACTGAACCAGGAGCTGGAGCAGATCCTGTCCGACAACCCGCTGCTCGAGCGCACCGACGATCCGCTGGCCGGCGCCCTGCGCATCTCGGCCAGCGGCACGCTGGAGTCCCCCCAGTCGGCTTCGGCGCCCGAGGCACGCGGCCCGGACGGTGCGGTCGACACCACCAGCGAACGCAGCGAACACGCCGATCGCGGCGACGACGGCGGCGACACCGGTGGGGGCGGCGAAGGCGACGACCGCTTCGGCGAGTGGTCGCCCGATGGCGGCGGACGCGGGGCGGGCTCCGGCGAGGACGAGGACGAACGCACGATGCTGCAGGTCGCCTCCACCGGCCGCACGCTGCGCGACCACCTGTCGGGCCAGCTGGCGGCCACGCGCTGCGAACCCCGCGACCGTGCGCTGGTCGAACTGCTGATCGACAACCTGAACGACGACGGCTACATGGACGCCAGCCTCGAGGAGATCGCCGCGATGCTCCCCGAGGAGCTCGAGCTCGAACCCGAGGACCTTGCCACCGCGCTGAAGCTGCTGCAGAGCTTCGACCCGCCCGGCATCGCCGCGCGGGACCTGTCCGAGAGCCTGCAGCTGCAGCTGAACGCACTGGCGCAGGGCGCGGAGCCGCCCCCCGCCGCAACGCTGGCCCTGGCCCGCGCGATCGTGCGCGAGCACCTGGCGCTGCTCGCCGCGAAGGACTTCGCCCGCCTGAAGCGCCACCTGCGCTGCGACGACGACCAGCTGCGCGCCGCCCAGGCCCTCATCCGCCGGCTGAACCCGCGTCCCGGGGCGGCCTTCTCCGTCGACGAGCCCAACTACGTGGTCCCCGACGTAGTGGTGCGCCGCACCCGGTCGGGCTGGCAGGCGATGCTGAACCCGGACGTGCTGCCCAAGCTCAAGATCAACGACGTCTACGCGCAGATCCTGCGCCGCAACCGCGGCGCGGCCGGGGGCAACCTGTCGGCGCAGCTGCAGGAGGCGCGCTGGCTGATCAAGAACGTGCAGCAGCGGTTCGACACGATCCTGCGCGTGTCGCAGGCCATCGTCGACCGGCAGCGCGCGTTCTTCTCGCATGGTGCGGTGGCGATGCGGCCGCTCGTGCTGCGCGAGATCGCCGAGGAGCTCGGCCTGCACGAATCCACGGTTTCGCGGGTCACCACGCAGAAGTACATGCTCACCCCGTTCGGCACGCTCGAGCTCAAGTACTTCTTCGGCAGCCACGTGGCCACCGAAGCGGGCGGCGCGGCCTCCAGCACCGCGATCCGCGCGCTGATCCGGCAGCTCGTCGAGCAGGAGGATCCGCACCAGCCGCTGTCCGACAGCCGCATCGCCGAGCTGCTCGGCGAGCAGGGATTCGTAGTCGCCCGACGGACGGTCGCCAAGTACCGAGAAGCATCCCAGATCCCCCCGGTGGCACAGCGCAAGGCCCTCTGAAAAAGGGGTACTCTAGGTGTCCGACCCACCCAAGGAGGCAGCATGAACCTCTCGATCAGCGGACACCATCTCGACGTCACTCCTTCCCTGCGCGAGTACGTGACCCAGAAACTGGATCGGATCCGAAGGCACTTCGACAAGGTCATCGACGTCAAGGTCTTCCTCTCGGTCGACAAGCTCGTCCAGAAGGCCGAGGTCAACATCCATGTCCCCGGCAAGGAGATCCATGTCGAGTCGACGGCGGAAGACATGTACGCCGCCATCGACGCGCTGGCCGACAAGCTCGATCGCCAGGTGATGAAGTACAAGGAGAAGCAGGCCGACCACGGCCACGACGCGATCAAGCAGCACGCGCCGTCCTGATACCTCCTGCCCCGACCCGGGAGCGGCCTGCGCATGCGCACGCCGCTCCTGTTGTTTTTGTGCACCGCAAACTAGTTCCTGCCGATCTGGACGCGGGCTCGTAAACTCCCTAATCTGTACCCCTTCATTCCGATGGCGGCCTGCGGGCAGCGGCAACGCTCCACCGATGCCGGTCATACGAAAAGATGAACCGAATCGCCCGGCTGATGCCTCCGACGAACGTCGTGACCAACCTCTCGGTCACGAGCAAGAAGCGCCTGTTCGAGCAGGCGGGGCTGCTGTTCGAGAACAACCACGGCATCGAGCGCAGCAAGGTCTTCGACTCGCTGTTCGCCCGTGAACGCCTCGGGTCGACCGGCCTCGGCGAAGGCGTGGCCATTCCCCACGGTCGCATCAAGGGGCTGAAGGAAGCACTCGCCGCCGTCGTGCGCCTGGCCGAGCCCATCCCCTTCGACGCGCCCGACGACCAGCCGGTGCGCCTGCTGGTGTTCCTGCTGGTGCCCGAGCACGCGACGGAAGAGCACCTCGAGATCCTGTCCGAACTGGCCGAACTGCTGTCCGACCGCTCCATCCGCGAGTCGCTGCTGACCTGCGAGGATCCCGCGCAGGTGCACCGCATCCTGGCCACCTGGACCCCTTACCGGCCGGCCGCCTGATCGCGCGAGCGTTGCGCCGGGCCCCCCTGCCGAGGCCTCGATGTCCGTTTCGATCCGCCAACTCGTCGATGCCAACGTCGACTCCATCGGCCTGAGCTGGCTGGCCGGCCGCTCGGGCGGAGATCGCCTGCTCGGGGTCTCCAGCGTCGAGCCGGCCGATCTCGTCGGCTACCTGAACCTCATCCATCCGAAGCGTCTGCACGTCTTCGGACGCGCCGAGAGCGACTACTACGCGCGGCTGGACGACGCCCGCAAGCGCGGCATCCTCAGCGACCTCGTGGCCGGCCACCCGCCCGGCATCGTCGTGACCGAGGGCATCGAGCCCGATCCGATGCTCGTCGAGCTGTGCGAGGCCGACGGTCTGCCGCTGCTGTCCTCGCCGCTGGGTTCGGCCCGCGTCGTCGACCTGCTGCGCCTGTGGCTGTCCAAGGCCACGGCCAGCAGCACCTCGGTGCACGGCGTCTTCATGGACGTGCTGGGCATGGGGGTGCTGATCGCCGGCGAGTCCGGCCTGGGCAAGAGCGAGCTGGCGCTCGAGCTGATCAGCCGCGGCCACGGCCTCGTGGCCGACGACGTCGTCGACTTCCGGCGCATCGCGCCGCATGCGATCGAAGGCCGCGCGCCACCCCTGCTGCGCAACATGCTCGAAGTGCGCGGGCTGGGCATGCTCGACATCCGCGCGATCTTCGGCGAAACCGCCGTGCGTCCGAAGATGAAGCTCAAGCTGATCGTGCAGCTGATCCGGCGCAGCGCGATGGAGAACGAATACCAGCGGCTGCCGCTCGAGGCGCTCACGCAGGACGTGCTGGGCCTGGCCGTGCGGAAGGTCGTGATCCCGGTGGCAGCCGGCCGCAACATCGCGGTGCTCACCGAAGCGGCCGTGCGCAGCGTGGTGCTGTCGCTGCGCGGCTGGGACACCACCCGCGAGTTCGTCGAACGGCAGAACCGCCTGATCCAGGAGTCCGACGGCTGACGTCGGCGCCGAGGCGGCATGGCCCCGCGAGCGTCGCCCCGGCGTGCCCCCGTGTGATGCATGCGGCACGGCCCGGTTCCGGCACACCGTGCCGCATCGATCCCACCGGCAAGCTCGCATTTCGTGCACGCAGGGCCTAAGCTAGCAGCATGCGTGTCGTACTGATCACCGGGATCTCGGGTTCCGGCAAATCCATCGCTCTCAACGTGCTCGAGGACGATGGCTTCTACTGCGTCGACAACCTGCCGGTGCGCTTCCTGCCGGACGTGATCGAATCCCTGCGCGTGGCCGGCCACGACCGCGTCGCCGTGTCGATCGATGCGCGCAGCGGAGACCTCGTCACCGAGTTGCGCTCCATGCTGAGCGCGCTCGCCGGCGTCGGCCACGACGTGAAGGTCGTGTTCCTGAACGCGCACACCGACACGCTCGTGCAGCGCTACTCGGAGACGCGGCGACGCCATCCGCTCACGGTCGGGCGCAGCGGTGACGCCCAGGCCAAGACGCTGGTCGAGGCGATCGAGCGCGAGCGCGAGATGATGTCCGTGCTCGAGAACCTGGGCGTCGCGCTCGACACGACCGGCCTGCATCCGAACGTGCTGCGCCAGTGGGTGCGCGACGTCGTCGGCGCCGAGCGCGCCGCCATGACCCTGCTGTTCCAGTCGTTCGCCTACAAGCGCGGCGTGCCGCTCGACGCCGACCTGCTGTTCGACGCACGCTGCCTGCCCAACCCCTACTACACCAGCGAGCTGCGCCCGCTCACCGGGCTGGATGCGCCGGTCGCCGAGTTCCTGCGCGAGATCCCGTCGGTGCAGCGCTTCGTCGAGCACATCGCCGCGTACCTGCACGCATGGCTGCCGTTCTACATCCAGGAAAACCGCAGCTACCTGACCGTTGCCATCGGATGCACCGGCGGCCAGCACCGTTCGGTGTACGTGAGCGAGGAGCTCGCACGCCGGTTCCGCCGAACCGAGCACGTGCTGGTGCGACATCGGTCGCTGAGTCAGCGCGCGCTCGCGGGCTGACGGACCACACCGCGCCCAGGCGTCGATGCCCGCACTCGCCGACATCGCGATCTTTCCGCTCGGATCCGTGCTGTTTCCCGGCGGGGTGCTGCCGCTGCGCGTCTTCGAGGCGCGCTACATGGACATGGTGCGCGACTGCATGCAGCACGGCGCCCCGTTCGGCGTGTGCCTGATCACGCGCGGCCGCGAAGTCGGCGAGGCGGCCGAGCACGAGCCTGTGGGCTGTCTCGCGACCATCACCGACTGGGACATGCAGCAGCTCGGCCTGCTGCAGATCCGCACGCGCGGCGGCATGCGCTTCCGCGTGCTCGAACGCCGCGTGCAGAAGGACGGTCTCGTGCGCGCCGACCTCGAACCGATCGAGGACGATCCGCGCGTCGAGGTGCCGGAGCCGTTTGCCGACTGCGCGCGCCTGGTGCGCCGCATCGTCGACGACCTGGTCGCGCGCGAGCCCGACCCGCTCAACCGGATGGTGGCCGAGCCTTACGACTTCGCGTCGGCCGGCTGGGTGGCGAACCGGCTGTGCGAGTTCCTGCCGATCCCGGCGCGGGCCCGCCAGAAGCTGATGGAGCTGCCCGACCCGCTGGCCCGGCTGTCGCTGGTGCACCAGTACCTTCAGCAGCATCGCGTGCTCTGAGCGCGCGCACGCGCTGCAGCAGCGTCTTCACCGGCCTGGGCAGCGGCGCGGCGTCGACGTCGGACAGCGCGAGCCAGCGCTCCGCAGTGCCCTCCGGCGGCCGCGCACCGGCC
>JAKOZZ010000310.1 GCA_029779755.1 Pseudomonadota bacterium | reverse complement strand
ATGCGCTCGCTCAGCGCGGCCAGGCCCGGCACGCGGTCGCGCAGGTTGGCCAGGAACGACAGGCGCGAGACGATCGGCGCATAGCGGGGGAAATGCGCGACCAGCCGGTCCTTGAGCCGCGGCGCATGGGTCTTGCGGTACTGGTACAGGAACTCCGTCTTCATGCGGGCCATGTCCACCCCTGTCGGGCACTCGCGCTTGCACCCCTTGCACCCCACGCACAGCTCCATCGTCTCGAACAGCGGGCGCGAGGAGAGCGCGTCCGGGCCGAGCTTGCCGGACAAGGCCAGGCGCAGCGTGTTCGCGCGTCCGCGCGTGAGGTGCTGCTCGTCGCGCGTGGCGCGATAGCTCGGACACATCGTGCCGGCGTCGAACTTGCGGCAGTGGCCGTTGTTGTTGCACATCTCGACGGCCTTGGCGAAACCGCCCGCCGGGTCGCCGCCGGTGCCCGGGTCGGTGGTGCGCTCGGTGACCGGATCGTTCTGCACGTCCCATGCGGACCAGTCCAGTCCGGTCGCCAGCGGCCGCACGGTGTAGTCGGGCGGGAAGCGGAACAGGCGCGCGTCGTCCATGCGCGGCGGCCGCACGATCTTGCCCGGATTCATCAGGCCGTCGGGGTCGAAGAGGTCCTTCACGCGCTCGAACGCCGCCGTCAGGCGCGGGCCGAACTGCCACGACACCCATTCGCTGCGCACCAGTCCGTCCCCGTGCTCGCCCGAATAGGCGCCCTTGAACGCGCGCACCAGCGCGGACGCCTCCTCGGCGATGCTGCGCATCCTGGACGCGTCGCCCCGCCGCAGGTCGAGGATCGGCCGCACGTGCAGCGTGCCGACCGACGCGTGCGCGTACCAGGTGCCGCGCGTGCCGTGCCGCGCGAACACTTCGGTGAGCCGGTCGGTGTATTCGGCCAGGTGCTCGAGCGGTACCGCACAGTCCTCGATGAAGCTGACCGGCTTGCCGTCGCCCTTCAGCGACATCATGATGTTCAGGCCCGCCTTGCGCACCTCCCACAGCGCCTTCTGACGCGCGTCCTCGGGCATCTCGACCACGCAGCCCGGCTGCCCGAGATCGCCCATGAGTTCGACCAGCCGGCGCAGGCTGCGCAGCAGCGCGTCGCGCTCGGCGCCGGCGAACTCCACCAGCAGGATCGCTTCGGGCTGCCCGATCAGCGCACCCTCGATCACCGGACGGAAGGCCGGGTTCGAGCGCGCCAGTTCGATCATCGTGCGGTCGACGAGTTCGACGGCGGTCGGCCCCAGCTTCACGAGGTGCTGCGCGCTCGCCATCGCGTCGTGGAAGCTCGTGAAGTTGACGACGCCCAGCACCCGGTGCGACGGCAGCGGCGCCAGCTTCAGGTGCAGCCGCCGGAAGTGCGCGAGCGTGCCTTCCGACCCGACGAGCAGGTGGGCGAGGTTGACCGACCCGTCGGGCGTGTACGGACGCTCGGACCGCGGGTGGAACACGTCGAGGTTGTAGCCGCCCACGCGCCGCATCACGCGCGGCCAGACCCGCTCGATCTCGTCGCGCTCGCGCGCGCCCAGCTCGAACAGGTCCGACACCAGGCGCCCGGTGCGCGCCGAGGTCATCGGGCGCGTGGCGCTGGCGCCGAACGGCCCGAAGAACTCCTGGGTGCCGTCGCACAGGATGGCGTCGATGCCCAGCACGTTGTGCACCATGTTGCCGTAGGCGATCGACCGCGAGCCGCACGAGTTGTTGCCCGCCATGCCGCCCAGCGTGGCCTGCGCCGACGTCGACACGTCGACCGGATACCAGAGGCCGTGCGGCTTGAGGAACGCGTTCAGGTGGTCGAGCACGATGCCGGGCTGCACCTCGACGCGCATCGCGTCGCGGTCGAAGGCGATCACCTGGTTCAGCGACCGGCTGTTGTCGATCACGAGGGCCTCGCCCACCGTCTGCCCGCACTGGCTGGTGCCGCCGCCGCGCGGCAGGATCGGCACACGCAGCTCGCGCGCGAGCTCGATCGCCGCGACCACGTCCGCCTCGTCGGCCGGGACCACCACACCGACCGGATCGACCTGGTAGATCGATGCGTCGGTCGCATAGCGGCCGCGCGCCGCCGCATCGAACATCACCTGGCCGCGGATCACGCGGCGCAGGCGCTGCGCGAGCCGGCTGCGCGTCGACGCGGGCGTGTCGACGACGGACACGGGAATGGGGGCGTTCATGGATCGATCCTCGGGGACAGGGCAGCGGGTGCGGATGCGGAAGACGATGCGGGCACTGTTAGCGCTGCGGTCGGTGCGGACGGTGCCGGCGCTGCCGGGAGTGCGGATGCATCGGATGCTGCGGGCGGCTCGGGCCGTCCGGCCGGCTCCAGGCCTTCGAGCACGGTCGACAGCTTGTGCGCCAGATGCCGCTCGAGCAGCGCGCGCAGCCGGGGGGCGTCGCGCGCGGCCAGGGCCTCGATCATCTGCTGGTGCTCGATCACGGCCGCGTCCCATTTCTCGCGGTTGAAGTTCGAGCGGAACCGCAGGTTCTGGATCCGCAGGTTGATGCTGTCGTAGGTGCCCGAGAGCACCTCGTTGCGCGCGCAGCGCTTGATCAGGTCGTGGATGGCCCGGTTGAGCCGGTAGTACGCGGGCAGGTCACGCCGCGCATGCGCGGCGAGCATCTCGTAGTGGAGCGCGCGCGCCTCGGCGACCTCGGCGTCGGTGCAGCGCTGCGCCGCGAGCTCGCCCGACAGGCCCTCGAGCGCGCTCATCACCTCGAACAGCTGCGCCACGTCCCGCGCCGACAGGGCCGCCACGCTCGCGCCGCGGTTGGGGTGCAGCTCGATCAGGCGTTCGGCGGCCAGCACCTTGAACGCCTCGCGCAGCGGCGTGCGCGACACGCCGAGCTGCGCGCACAGCACGCGCTCGTTCAGATGGTGTCCCGGCGGCAGCACGCCCTCGGTGACCAGCTCGCGCAGGCGGTCGGCCACCTCCTCGTGCAGCGGTCGCCGCTCGATCGGGCGCTCGAATCTGGTGATCGACTCGGATTGCATGCAAACCAGTGCGTATTCGGAAGTCCGGACCTCCCCTGAACGAGAGGAGCGCTGCGGACATCGTTGCGGTTTTTCATTTTTGCATACAAAATGCGATCCATCAATTCGCGCACGGAGCCATCGATGAAACTGTCCAACGGACTCGCCCTGAACGGTCACCCGAGTGGCCGGCATTTCCTGCAGATCCCGGGGCCGACCAACGTACCCGACCGCATCCTGCGCGCGATGGACTACGCCACCATCGACCACCGCGGCCCCGAATTCCAGCAGCTCGGCCGTTCGGTGCTGTCCGGCATGAAGGGCATCTTCCGCACGCAGGGGCCGGTGGTCATCTACCCCGCCTCGGGGACGGGAGCCTGGGAGGCGGCGCTGGTCAACACCCTGTCGCCGGGCGACACGGTGCTGATGTGCGAGACCGGCCAGTTCGCGACGCTCTGGCGCAAGCTGGCCGAACGCCTGGGGCTGCAGGTCGAGTTCATCGAAGGCGACTGGCGGCACGGCGCCGACCCGGCGGCCATCGGCGACCGGCTGCGTGCCGACACGAATCACCGGGTGAAGGCGGTGTGCGTGGTCCACAACGAGACCTCCACCGGCGTCACCAGCCGGATTCCCGAGATCCGGCGTGCGATCGACGCTGCCGGGCATCCGGCGCTGCTGCTCGTCGACACGATCTCGTCGCTGGGCTCGGTCGACTACCGCCACGACGAATGGGGCGTCGACGTCACCGTCGCGGGGTCGCAGAAGGGGCTGATGCTGCCGCCCGGCCTGTCGTTCAACGCGATCAGCGAGAAGGCGCTGGCCGCGTCGAAGACCGCCCGGCTGCCGCGCTCGTACTGGGACTGGTCCGAGATGATCGCCGTCAACGCGAACGGCTACTTCCCGTACACCCCCGCGACCAACCTGCTGTACGGCCTGCACGAGGCGATCGCCATGCTGAACGAGGAAGGCCTCGATCAGGTGTTCGCCCGCCACATGCGGCATGCGCACGCCACGCGCCTGGCGGTGCAGGCCTGGGGGCTGGAGGTGCTGTGCCTGAATCCGGCCGAGTACAGCCCGGCGCTCACTGCGATCCTGGTGCCGCCGGGCTGCAGCGCCGACGAACTCCGGGCGGTGGCGCTGCGCAACTTCAACATCTCGCTCGGCCAGGGCCTCGGCAAGGTCGCGGGCAAGGTGTTCCGCATCGGCCACCTGGGCGACTTCAACGACCTGACCCTGATCGGCACGCTGGGCGGGGTCGAGATGAGCCTGCGCCTGGCCGGCATCGGCACGCCCGGCCGCGGTGTCGACGCCGCGATGGACTACCTGGCGGCCACCGCGCCGCATCCCGGGTCCGGCGCGCACGCCGGCACGCGTGCGGCGTGACGCGATCGCTGCACCGCCCGCTCCCCCGCCCCTTCTTCGAGAGCCCCGCCCGCCCATGGAAGACCTGATCCTCGTCGAACGCGACGGCCCCATCGCCACCGTCGTGATGAACCGTCCGCACAAGCTCAATGCCCTGACCAAGCCGATGTGGCAGGGCCTGGGCGAGACCATCGATGCGTTGTCGGCCGACGACGACGTGCGCTGCATCGTCGTGCGCGGCGCCGGCGAGAAGGCCTTCTCGCCGGGCAACGACATCTCGGAGTTCGAGACCGAGCGCTCCAACCGGGAGCAGGCGATCGCGTACGGGCACATCATGCACACGACCGCACGTGCCTTCGAGCAGTGCCGGCACCCGCTGGTGGCGCAGATCCACGGCATCTGCGTCGGCGGCGGGCTGGAGATCGCGTCGCTGTGCGACCTGCGCATCTGCGGAGAAGGCAGCCGCTTCGGGGCGCCGATCAAGAACCTCGGCCTGGTGATGGCCTATCCGGAGATGACGCCGCTGGTGCGCCTGGCGGGGGCCGACGTGGCCCTGGAGATCCTGCTCGAAGGCCGGATCTTCGACGCGCGGGAGGCCCGGGACAAGCGGCTCGTGACACGCGTGGTGCCCGATGCCGACGTCGCGCGCGAAGCCCGCGAGACCGCGCAGCGCATCGCCGACGGCGCCCCGCTGGTCGCGCGCTGGCACAAGGCATTCGCCCGCCGTCTGCGCGCCGGCGGCCCCCTGTCCGAAGCCGAGTACCTCGAGTGCTTCGACTGCTTCGACACCGAGGACTTCCGCATCGGCTACCGCGCCTTCCTCGCCAAGACCAAACCGCAATTCGTCGGACGCTGAACCATGACCCCTCAGGACCCGGCGCCCGGCGCCAACGGACCCCGCCCGCTCGACGGCGTGCGTGTGCTCGAGCTCTCCCAGATCATGGCGGGGCCGACCGCCGGAATGATGCTGGCCGACCTCGGCGCCGACGTGATCAAGGTCGAGAAGCTCAACGGCGGCGACGACGCGCGCGGCTACCGCGAGCCGCGCGTGAACGGCGTGTCGGCACCGTTCATGATGCTCAACCGGAACAAGCGCGGCATCGGCCTGGACCTCAAGCATCCGAAAGGCCGGGACGTGCTGCTGCGCCTGGTCGAGCGCGCCGACGTGCTCACCGAGAACTACCGGCGCGGCACCCTCGAGAAGCTCGGTCTCGGCTACGACGTGCTCTCGAAGGTGAATCCGGGCCTGATCTACTGCGCGGTGTCGGGCTATGGGCGCAACGGCCCGCTCGGCGACAAGGGCGGGTTCGACCTGATCGCGCAGGGCTTCTCGGGCCTGATGAGCATCACCGGCGAGCCCGGCCGCCCGCCCGTGAAGCCGGGCAATTCGGTGGCCGACATCAACGCGGGCATCCTGGCCGCCTTCGGCGTGCTGGCCGCCTACGTCCAGCGCCTGAAGACCGGCAAAGGCCAGGTGGTCGAGACGTCGCTGATGGAAGCCGCACTGCAGCAGACCTACTGGCATGCCGCGATCTACTTCGCGACCGGCACCACGCCGGGCCCCCTCGGGTCCAGCCACGTGCTGGCCGCGCCGTACCAGGCCTTCCGCACCGCCGACGGCTACGTGAACATCGGCGGGGCCAACCAGGCGAACTGGGAGCGGATCACGGAGGTGCTCGGCCACCCCGAATGGAAATCCGACCCGCGCTTCGCCGAGAACGCCGGGCGCATGGGCAACCTGCCGGCGCTGGTCGCCGAGATGGAGGCGGTGCTGTCCACGCGCCCCACGGCGGCCTGGGTCGAAGCCTTCGACCGGGCGGGCGTCCCGGTCGGCCCGGTGCACTCGATCGGCGAGGCCCTCTCCCACCCGCAGCCGGCGGCGCGCGACATGATCGTCGAGCTCAACCATCCGCGTGCCGGACGCACCCGGGCGCTGGGCTTTCCGATCCGGCTGTACGACACCCCTGCGCGCGTGACCCGCCCGGCGCCCGAACTCGGCGAGCACAACGTCGAAGTGCTGCTCGAGGCGGGCTACAGCGCCGAGGAGATCGAGCAGCTGGTCGCCGAAGGGGTGCTGGGGACCGGCTCGGCCTGAGCCCGGACCCGCCGGGCAGGTTCGCCCTGCCGCGCGGGTTCGCCCTGCCGTGTGGGTTCGCCGGGCCGGCCGGGATCGCTACAATGCCGCTCCCCTGTCCGACCACGCCGGCGCCCGCCGCACGGCGTCGCGACGCGTCACCCTCCCCCGGAGCCCCCGATGACACTGCCGCCCCTCGCCCGCCGCACCGGCATGATCGCGCCGTTCAAGACGATGGAACTGATGAAGCGCGCACACGTGCTCGGTCAGAGCGGCGAGCGGATGATCCACATGAGCATCGGGGAACCGGACTTCACGGCGCCCGAGCCGGTGATCGCAGCGCTCGAACGGGCGGTGCGCGACGGACACACGCACTACACGGGCGCGATGGGCATCGACCCGCTGCGGCGGGCGATCGCCCGCCACTACGGCGAGCAGTACGGTCTCGACGTCTCCCCCGAGCGCATCGTCGTGACCGCCGGTGCGACCGCAGCGCTGTCGCTGGCCTGCTGCGCGCTGGTCGACCCCGGCAGTGCGGTGCTGCTCACCGACCCCAGCTATCCGTGCAACCGCCACTTCGTGGCCAGCTACGACGGCATTCCCGAGCTCGTGCCGGTCGGTCCGCAGACGCGCTTCCAGATGACCCGTGCACTGCTGGAGCAGCACTGGCACACCGGCGTGCGCGGTGCATTGCTGGCCTCGCCGGCGAATCCCACGGGCACGTCCATCCCGTTCGACGAATTGCGCGACATCGTCGACGCCGTGCGTGCGCGCGGCGGCTTCACCATCGTCGACGAGATCTACCTGGGACTGAGCTACGACCACGCGCCGCGCAGCGCGCTGGAACTGGGCGATGACGTGATCGTCACCAACAGCTTCTCGAAGTACTTCCACATGACCGGCTGGCGGCTGGGCTGGATGGTGGTGCCGGAAGCGATGGCGCCGGTGTTCGAGAAGCTGTCCCAGAACCTCTACATCTGCGCATCGACGCTGGCCCAGCACGCCGCGCTGGCGTGCTTCACCCCCGACGCGCTGGCCGAGTTCGAACGGCGCCGGCTCGAGTTCAAGCGGCGACGGGACTTCATCGTGCCCGCGCTGCGTTCGGTCGGGCTCGACGTGCCGGTCGAGCCCGACGGTGCGTTCTACGTGTATGCCGACTGCAGCCGGCACAGCGACGACAGTGCGCGCTTCGCCGAGCGCATTCTCGAGGAGGCGCACGTGAGCGTCGTGCCGGGCGATGACTTCGGCGCGTTCGAACCCAGGCGCTATCTGCGGCTGTCGTACGCCACTGCGATGAGCGATCTGCAGGAGGCGGTCCGCCGGCTGTCGCGCATGCTCGGCCAGGCCAAGGGCGCTGCGGCGCAGGCCCCCGCCCTCTGAGCCGGGCGCCCCTGCGTCACGGAATGCCTGCCGGGATGCCGCGCGCGCCGTCAGCCCGGCTGCAGCGCGAGGCTGTCAGCCCGCACGCGAAGCGGACCGGTCAGCCCGGACGCTGCGCGTCGTCGGTGCGGAGCGACGCCTCCTCGTCGGCACGCGCCGGCTCGGGCGCCGACGCGGCGGGCACATCGAAGCGATGCTTGATGCGCAGTTCGGTCTCGGAATGCTGCACCACCGGCGTCGCCACCGGCATCACCACCGGTGCCGCGACCGGCTCCACGACCGCGGGCGCGGGCTTGCGCGTCCGCACCGCGGCCTCGACCGCCTGCGGCCCGAGGCCTGCGGCCACCGCGGCGATGCGCTCGCGCTCGGACAGCACCTTCGCCCCGTAGCCGTTGTCGTGCGGCAGGAGCGCAGCCCCGACATAGGACTTCAGCGCGGTCTCGACCGTGCCGTCGCGGGCCATGTACTCCTTCAGGATCTGCGCGCCCACCCGCATGTTGGCCAGCGGATCGAAGGCGGCGGCCACCCCGCCGAACGGCGCGAACTTGTCGGCGTGCACGCGCGTGAGCACCTGCATCAGGCCCTTCGCCCCCCGGTTGCTCTCCGCGGTCGGGTCGAAGCTGGACTCCACCGAGATCACGGCGAGGATGAGCCACGGATCCAGCTTGAGTTCCTTCGCGGTGCGGTAGGCGTGCTCGACGAACTCCTGGGTCTGCTCGAACGCCAGCCGATACTTGTCCGCGATGAAGCGGGCGATGTTGCGCTGCTCGGCGCTGATCGCGGCCGGGCGCACGGCGGCCGTCCGCGGGGCGGGACGCGCCACGGGGTGGAACAGGCTGGCCGTGGTGGCGGCGATCGTCGACACCACCGAGGGCGCCGAATCCGCACCGGCGGCCTCGACCTCGGCCGCCTCGGCCACGTCCCGGACGCCGGCATCGAGCGACTCCGACACCAGCGAGAAATGCACGACCCCACACGCCAGGACGAAGGCGGACGCCGCCACCTGGGGCGCGGCGCTCCGGACGACGCGTGCGGCGGCGATCACCCGCACGATCGTATCGAACAACACATCTACTCTATGCTGATTCAGCACAGCGACTCCTTGCGGCGCAAGGCCGTTTTGGCTCGCTCAACCGACAACACGTTGGACAACACGTCGAGGTCGAACGATCGGATACCGACTGCCACCGATCGGACCAGCGAAGCTGGCTGGTACCCTGAGTGCTCGTTCGCGAGTCCTGCTCGCCGAGTCTGTGTGAACTGGAAGGACACCCGGGATGGAGGGGTGTCCGGGTTCCCGGGGGCCGGGAAACGGGCGAATCATAGGTAGTCGCTTGGGGGTGGTCAACCGCGCCCGATGCCGAATTCTGCACTTTATTGCATCTTTTGAGCGAATTTTGATGGAATACACAGACCTGCGCGACTTCATGCACCAACTCGAGGCGCGCGGCGAACTCAAGCGTGTGAACACCCCGTTGTCGCCGCGGCTGGAGTTGACAGAGCTTGCCGATCGCGTTCTGCGCGCCGGCGGCCCCGCCCTCCTGATCGAGCGGCCCGAGACCGACGGCGTGCGCCACGCGATGCCGCTGCTGGTCAACCTGTTCGGCACGCCGCGCCGGGTCGCCCTCGGCATGGGCGAGGAATCTCCCGCCGCGCTGCGCGAGATCGGCCGGCTGCTCGCATTCCTCAAGGAGCCCGAGCCGCCGCGCGGACTGCGCGATGCCTGGGAGAAGTGGCCGGTGCTGCGCCAGGTGCTGAACATGGCCCCGCGCGAGGTCCGCTCGGCCGCCTGTCAGCAGATCGTGCTCGAGGGGGCGCAGGTCGATCTCGCCGGGATCCCGGTGCAGACCTGCTGGCCCGGCGACGCCGCGCCCCTGATCACCTGGGGCCTGGTCGTCACGAAAGGGCCGAACAAGACGCGGCAGAACCTCGGCATCTACCGGCAGCAGGTGATCGGACCGAATGCGACGATCATGCGCTGGCTCGCCCACCGGGGCGGCGCGCTCGACTTCCGGGACCACGCACTGCGCCATCCGGGCACGCCGTTCCCGATGGCGGTGGCCCTGGGCGCCGATCCCGCCACGATCCTCGGCGCCGTCACACCGGTGCCGGACAGCCTGTCCGAGTACCAGTTCGCCGGCCTGCTGCGCGGCTCGAAGACGGAGCTGGTGCGCTGCATCGGCAACGACCTGCGCGTGCCCGCAAGCGCGGAGATCGTCCTGGAAGGCACGATCCGCCCCGATCCGGATCTCGCCCGCACGACCGCCAACGCGCGGCGCCTGTCATGGCAGGGCGAACTGCCGCCGTCGGCGCGCACCGGCTACGAGATGGCGCTGGAAGGCCCGTTCGGCGACCACACCGGCTATTACAACGAGCAGGACTGGTTCCCGGTGTTCACGATCGACCGCATCACCATGCGGCGCGACCCGGTCTACCACTCCACCTACACCGGCAAGCCGCCCGACGAGCCGGCGATCCTCGGCGTGGCGCTCAACGAGGTCTTCGTGCCGATCCTGCAGAAGCAGTTTCCCGAGATCGTCGACTTCTACCTGCCGCCGGAAGGCTGCTCGTACCGGATGGCCATCGTGTCGATCCGCAAGCAGTACCCCGGGCACGCCAAGCGGGTGATGTTCGGCGTCTGGAGCTTCCTGCGCCAGTTCATGTACACGAAGTTCATCGTGGTGGTCGACGACGACGTCGACACGCGCGACTGGAAGGAGGTGATCTGGGCGCTCACGACCCGGGTCGACCCGACGCGCGACACCACCCTCGTCGACCACACCCCGATCGACTACCTGGACTTCGCGTCGCCCGTGTCGGGCCTGGGGTCCAAGATGGGCATCGACGCGACCGGCAAGTGGCCGGGCGAGACGCAGCGCGAGTGGGGGCGCACGATCGTGATGGACGCCGCGGTCCGCAAGCGGATCGACGACGTCTGGTCGTCGCTGGGGCTCTGACGCCCGACGGGGGACCGGGACGGCAGCACGCGCCGGGCCCGGGCCCGGGTCGAGGGGGCCTGCGTGTCAGCCGTTGGCGTGCACCCAGCGCAGGAAGCGGTCCTGCAACGGTCGTGCGCCCTCGGCCCGAGGTCCGTTGACGAACAGCACGACCGCATGGCGGCGCCCCGAGGCGGCGTTCACGTAGCCGGCGATCGTGCGCACCTCGTCGAGACTGCCGGTCTTGATCCAGGCATTGCCGGCCACCGGTTCGCCCGGCAGGCGGGACTTCATCGTGCCGTCGAACCCCACCAGCGGCAGCGACTGGCGCAGGGGTTCGCCGAGCGGACCGGCGTGCGCATGCTGCAGCAGCCGGACCATGCTGGCCGGACTGATCCGTTCGGCACGCGACAGGCCCGACCCGTTGTCGAGCACCAGTTCGGGAAACACCAGCCCCTGCCCCCGCAGCCAGTCGACCACGACGGCGCGTGCGCGCTCCACGGTCGCCGGCGGGCGCCGGCTGTCGGCCCCGATGCGGCGCATCCCCGACTCCGCGCCGATCTGCAGCAGCAGGTGGCGCGCCATCACGTTGTTGCTGAACTTGTTCACGTCGCCGACCACCTCGACGAGCGTGCGGGGGGATTCCCACTCCGCCCAGGGGGCGCCGCGCGCGGCCCCGCGCTCGACGCGCACACCGCCGTCGAACACCCCGCCGCGGGCGCGCCAGGCGGCCTTGAACAGGGCCAGGACGAACTGCGGATGGGTCAGCATCGCGGTGAACACGGACTGCTCGCCGCAGGCGGGCGAGTAGTTGCCCGACACGCGGATGCGCGGCCCCGCGCCGGCGCCCGGCCCGCCCGTCCCATCCGGCACGTCGCGCACGGCCAGACCGGCGGCGCCGTGGCGGCAGGGGCCTTTCACGGTGCGGATCTGGTCGTCGATGCGCAGATCGGCGAGTTCCGGGTCGACCCGGATCCGGCCGCCCGAGGCGTCGGGCTGGATCACCACGCGCACCGCCTTGAAGTTCATCAGCACCCCGAACGGCCGCACGTTGTAGGGCTGGGAGGGGTCGCCGTCGAAGCGTTCGACGCTGTCGCCGCCGATCTCGTAGATGGCGTCGTCCAGCACCAGGTCGCCGCGCACCTCGCGCAGGCCGGCCGCACGCATGCGCGCGACGAACGCGTCGAGATCCTCGATCACCAGCTTGGGATCGCCGCCCCCGCGCAGCACGAGATCGCCGTGCAGCACGTCCGCGTCCAGGCGGCCACGCAGGTAGGCGCCGGTGCGCCAGCGGTAGCCGGGACCGAGCATCGACAGGCTCGCGTAGCTGGTCAGCAGCTTCATGGTCGACGCCGGATTGAACGCCTGCGCGGCGTTGAGTGCGGTCAGCGGTTCGCCGCCCTCGACGGGCACCACCAGCGCGCCCACCTGCCCCGGCGCAAGCCCGGACTCGGCCAGCCATGCGGCCCACGGCGGGCCCTCGGATGCCGCCCGGGCGGCCGTTGCCGTCGCCAGCAGCACACCGAGCGCGACGACCAGGCATGCGAACCCCCGGGACGCGTTCGGAACCCATGCGCGGCGCGCTCGCAACCATCGATCCATGGGCGGATTCTATGTCGTGTGCGCGGACGTCGGACCGTGCCGCCGGAATCGGTATGCTGCACCCCCTGCAACCCCACGACGTGCCGCGGCGCGGACCGGCCTCAGGCGCCGACGCGCGGCGCGTCATCGAACCCGGAGGACACGATGAGACTCGAAGGAAAAGTGGCGCTGATCACCGGCGCGGCCAACGGCATCGGCGCGGCCTGTGCGCGTCGCTTCGTCCAGGAAGGCGCGCAGGTGGTGCTGGTGGACCGCGACGCGCAGGCGGGCGCGGCGCTGGCGCAGGCGCTCGGCGCCGCGGCCGAGTTCGTCCAGGGCGACGTGATCCACCGCGCCACCGCGGACGCCGCGGTGGCCCGCACGGTGGAGCGCTTCGGCCGGATCGACATCCTGCTCAACAACGCCGGCATCACGCATGCGTCCTCGTTCCTCGACCTGGCCGAGGAGGACTTCGACCGCGTGCTCGACGTGAACCTCAAGTCGTACTTCCTGTTCGGCCAGGCCGCGGCGCGGCGCATGGTGGCGCAAGGCAGCGGCGGCGCCATCGTCAACATGTCGAGCGTCAATGCCATCCTGGCCATCCCCGACCAGGTGCCGTACGTGGTGTCCAAGGGTGCGGTCAACCAGCTGACCCGGGTGATGGCGATGGGTCTGGTCGCCCACGGCATCCGCGTCAACGCGATCGGCCCGGGAACGATCGCGACCGAACTGGCGCGCGCGGCGGTGATGGGGTCGGAGGCGGCACGCCAGAAGCTGATGTCGCGCACGCCCATGGGCCGCCTGGGCGAGCCGGACGAAGTCGCCAAGGTCGCCGTGTTCCTGGCCGGCGACGATGCGTCGTACATGACCGGCCAGACCGTCTATCCCGACGGCGGCCGTCTGGCGCTGAACTACACGGTGCCGGTCGCAGACTGAACGGCGCACGCCGCCGCTGCCGCATCGGCGTGGTGCATCGCGCACCACATCGGGACCACCATCGTGCCGTGCACCAGGACGAGGCCGGATCCCGCGGAGGCGAAGCGCGTGCGGAGGCCCCCGCGGGCACGCGCCCGGACGTGCGGAGTGGCGGCGGGCGCCCGTCCCTGCGGCCGGCGGTGCCGGAGGGCGCCCGTCCGCGCGGCCGGCGGTGCCGCCGCGCGACCGCCCGGACGTGCGCGCGCACCGCCGCGGGCCGTCCGCGCCCCGTGTTCGACCACACGCGCCCAACATTGGCACAAGTATTGCTATGACGGTGCATCCTCACGGGAGATCGGAATGGATGCACTCAAGACGGGCACGGACACCCTGTTCGTGCTGCTCGGCGCGATCATGGTCCTCGCCATGCACTCGGGATTCGCCTTCCTCGAACTCGGCACCGTGCGCTACAAGAACCAGGTCAACGCCCTGGTGAAGATCATGGTCGATTTCGGCATCTCCACGATTGCGTACTTCTTCATCGGCTATCTCATCGCCTACGGCACGCATTTCTTCGTGGGGGCGGACATCCTCGCCGGCCGCAGCGGCTACGATCTCGTCAAGTTCTTCTTCCTGCTGACCTTCGCCGCCGCGATCCCGGCCATCATTTCGGGCGGGATCGCCGAACGCTCGCGGTTCGGCCCGCAGCTGGCCGCCTCGTTTGCGCTGGTGGCGTTCGTCTACGCGCTCTTCGAAGGCATCGCGTGGAACGGACGCTTCGGCATCCAGGACGCCCTGAAAGGCATGTTCGGCGAGAACTTCCACGATTTCGCCGGCTCGATCGTCGTGCACGCGGTGGGCGGCTGGATCGGCCTGATCGCCGTGCTGTTCCTCGGCCCGCGCAAGGGACGCTACACCCGCGACGGGCGCGTCAGCGCGCACCCGCCCTCGTCGATTCCGTTCCTTGCGCTCGGATCGTGGATCCTCGCCGTCGGATGGTTCGGATTCAACGTGATGAGCGCGCAGGAGATCGGCAAGATCAGCGGGCTGGTGGCGGTGAATTCGCTGATGGCGATGGTCGGCGGCACGCTGGCGGCCACGTTCATGGGCCGCAACGACCCGGGCTTCGTGCACAACGGGCCGCTGGCCGGCCTGGTGGCCGTGTGCGCGGGGTCGGACGTGATGCACCCGGTAGGCGCTCTGGTGGTCGGCGTCGCCGCCGGCGCGCTGTTCGTGCGGATGTTCACCCTCACCCAGAACCGGCTGAAGATCGACGACGTGCTCGGCGTGTGGCCGCTGCACGGGTTGTGCGGTGCCTGGGGCGGGATCGCCGCCGGCATCTTCGGTCAGACCGCGCTCGGCGGCCTGGGCGGTGTCAGCTTCGGCGCCCAGGTGGTCGGCACCCTGCTGGGCATCGCGATCGCGGTCGGCGGCGCGGCGCTGGTCTATGGCGTGCTGCGCGCAACGGTCGGCCTGCGCCTCGACGAGGAGGCCGAGTTCCGCGGCGCCGACCTGAGCATCCACAAGATCTCGGCCACGCCGGAGCGCGACGCCGGGTTCTGAGCGGCGCGCCGAAACGCCGCGCCGCGCCGGGTGCCCCCTCCGCCTGCACGTCGTCGGTGGCGTGTGCGGGCTGCATGTCGTTGCCGGCGCGCGCGAGCCGCCCGTCGGCACCGGTCCGGGCGATTGCCGGTTCATTGATTTTTTTTAATGCCGTACGACGCCGTCGCAGCGACACTCGCCGGACTTCAGCAGGGGTGGTGCAATGCAGGCAATTGGCGAGATCGAACTCGATGCGGCTCTGATCGAACGCTTCGGCGGGCGGGGCCCGCGGTACACGTCGTACCCGACGGCCGACCGGTTCGTCGCCGGGTTCGACCCGGCACAGTACACACAGGCGCTCCTCGAGCGCGCCGGACGCAGGCTGGCGCCGCTGGGCCTGTACCTGCACATCCCGTTCTGCCGGTCGATCTGCTACTACTGCGGCTGCAACAAGATCGGGACCAAGCACCAGGGCAAGTCCGCCCAGTACATCACGGCGCTCCAGCGCGAGATCGAACTGGTCACCACCCTGATCGGACGCAACCAGCGCATCAGCCACCTGCATTTCGGCGGCGGCACGCCCACGTTCATGCTGGACGAGGAGTTCGCGCAGCTGTTCGACACGATCTCCAAGCGCTTCGAGATGGCCGACGACGGCGAATACTCGATCGAGGTCGATCCCCGCACCGTCACCCCCAAGCGGCTGTGGACGCTGCGGGCGCTCGGCCTGAACCGCATCAGCCTCGGCATCCAGGATTTCGACCCCGAGGTGCAGAAGGCGGTGAACCGCGTGCAGTCGTACGAGGACACCCGCGCGCTGATCGCGGCGGGGCGCGACGCCGGCTTCCATTCGATCAACGTCGATCTGATCTACGGACTGCCGAAGCAGACCGTCGAGGGGTTCGAGCGCACCCTGGCGCTGACGATCGATGCCGCCCCCGATCGCGTCGCGCTGTACCACTACGCGCATCTGCCGCACCTGTTCAAGCCCCAGCGGCGCATCCACGACGCCGACCTGCCGTCCGCCGAGGTCCGCAGCCGCATCTTCGACCGGGCGGTGCAGATGTTCCGCGCCGCCGGTTACGTGTACCTGGGCCTGGACCACTTCGCACGTGCCGACGACGAACTCGCCGTCGCGCAGCGCGAAGGCCGGCTGCACCGCAACTTCCAGGGCTACTGCTCGCATGACGCGGGCGACCTGATCGCCGTCGGCGTGTCGTCGATCTCGGCGGTGGGTTCGGTGTTCGCCCAGAACGAGAAGTCGCTCGAGGCCTACTACGCGCGCCTGATGCAGGGCGAGCTGCCCATCGCACGCGGCCTTTCGCTGGGCTACGACGATTTCGTGCGCGCCGACGTGATCAAGTCGCTGATGTGCAACTTCCGCGTGTGGTGGCCGGAGATCGAGGCCCGGCACGGCATCCAGGCAACGCGCTACTTCGCCGACGCGATCACCGAACTCGGCCCCATGAACGACGCCGGTGCGATCAGCATCACCGACAAAGGGATCGAGGTGCTGCCGAAGGGACGTCTGCTGGTGCGTGCGGTGGCCATGGCCTTCGACCGTTACCTGAAGCACGGACCCAGCGGCGCGACCTACTCGAAGATCGCCTGATCGGATCCGCGCGCGGTCGGGACCGACCGCGCGCCGCTGCACCGGCCTAGCGGTACACCAGGACCGGGATCTTGCAGTGCGTGAGCACCTTCTGGGTCTCGCTGCCCAGCAGCAGTCCGACGACGCCGCGCCGCCCGTGCGACGCCATGAAGATCAGGTCGCAGGCCTCGTCGCGCGCCACACGGATGATGGCCTCGTACGGGCTGGAATCGAGCTCGGTCACGCCCTTGCAGGGCACCGACGCCGCGTCGGCGAGCGCCTGCGCATCGGCCAGGACCTTCGCCGCCACCTGCTTGGCGCCCGCCTCGTACTCGTCCTGCGAATACACGTCGGCGACCGGCACCTCGGCGACCACCGGCGGCTGGTAGACCGGCTGCACGTTCAGCAGCACGATCGCTGCGCCATTCTCCTCGGCGAGGCGGATCGCCGCCTTGACCGCACCGTTCGAGAGATCCGAACCATCGGTCGGTACCAGGATGCGTCTGAACATGTCTTACCCCCTTGTTGAAGTGAATCGGTCGACTGCACCGCTGCCGCGGCGGGCGGGCGCCGGGCGCGCCCCGGGCACCCCGCCCCTGTCACCCAAGCATACTCGCCCAGTCTGCGCAGCCGCGCATTGACGAAGATCTATCGATGACGCGCAGCCGGTCTCCAGCGGTAACGCGCAGCCGGACGGGAACACGCAGCCGGACCGCCCGGCGACGTCACCATGCCAGCTCGAGGATCTCGACGATGTCCGCGGCACCTCCCACCGGCCGCGGATTGGTCGAGATCGGTCCGGTGCCGTCGTAGCGCGCGGCGATGCCGGGCAGGTCGTCGCGCGTGATGCCGACATCGCGCAGCCGCCAGGGCACGCCGAGGTCGCGCACGAACGCACGCAGCACCGGCCCCGCACGCTCGCCCGGATGCCCGAACGCCTGCGCCACGGCGTTCTGCCGCGCCGCATTCACCGGCTCGTTCCATTCGAGCACCGCGGGCAGCATCAGGCACGAGGTGACGCCATGCGGGACGCCGTACGCACCGCCCAGGATGTATCCGATGCCGTGACTCGCGCCGAACGGCACGCCGGCCGTCTGCGGCAGCAGGGACAGCCACATGCCGACCTGGCTGTCCGCACGCGCGTTCAGGTCGTCGGGATCGGCCTTGATGCGGGGCAGCGCGGACGCCAGCATGGACAGCGCATGCAGCGACAGCGCGTCCGACATCGGCGCGGTGCGCAGCGCGCACAGCCGCTCCACGCAGTGGTCGACCGCGCGCATCCCGGTCGACAGCAGCAGCTCGAGCGGGGTGTCGCGCGTGGCCGCGGGGTCGAGGATCACCGCCTTCGGCACGGCCATCGGGTGCATGTAGCCCTGCTTGACCTTCTTCGCGACGTCGGTGACGCCGGCGAGGTGGTTGAACTCCGCCGCGGACAAGGTGGTGGGGATGGCGATCATGCGCAGGCGCTGCGGATCGGCGTCCCACGCGCTGGGGTCGCCGCCGCCGCGGTGGCGACCGCCGACGATGGCGTCGAGTCCGGCCGGTTCGGTGATGCCGAACCACACGCACTGCAGCATCACCTTGGTGGCGTCGATCACCGAACCGCCGCCGATCGCCAGCACGAGATCGGCGCCCGCGTCGCGGATCAGGGCCGCGCCGGCGATCACGGCCTCGCGCGGACTGTGGGCGGCGATGGCGTCGAAGCGGCCCGCGAACCGGTCGCCGAGCGCGGCGATGCAGTCGGCGACCAGGTGCGCGCCGGCGAGCGAGCGGGTGGTGGTGACGAACACGCGCGACGCGCCCGCGCGCCCCACCTCCTCCATGAGCGCGTCGACCGCCGGGCGGCCGTGGTGCACGCGCTGCAGCGCGAGCGATGGATGCGTTCCCGAATTCATGTCTGTCTCCTCGTCCCGACCGTCATGCCGGTGTGGATCTCACGTCAGTGTGGACCATCCGGGCGCCTCGCGGTCGAGCATGCGTTTCACCGATGCGAAGAACAGGTCGCTCTGCTGGCGCTCACCGGCGATCTGCGCGCACACGCGCGCGCACGTCTCGTCCGGGATGCGCCGCAACGGCCGGCCGGCCGCGGCCTGCGTCGCGAGCACCTGGTGCATGCACGCACGCTCGAGGTAGTAGAGGTCGTCGAACGCCCAGGCGACCGAGGGGCCGACCACGGTGACGCCGTGACTCGCCATGAAGACGACGTCGGCGTCGGCGAGCCGGGACGCGATCCGCTCGCCTTCGGCGGCGTCGAGCGCGAGCCCGTTGTAGACGTCGTCGTACGCAACCCGTCCCCAGAAGCGCAGCGCGTTCTGGTTGCACCACTCGAGGCGCCCGCCCTCGACGAGCGTGAGCGCGGTCGCATACGGCATGTGCGTGTGCAGCACGCACCGCGCCCGCGGGTTCAGGCGGTGGATCCAGCTGTGGATGAAGAACGCGGTCGGCTCGAGCGGATGCCGCCCTTCGATCACGGCGCCGGCACCGTCGATGAGCAGCATGTCGGCCGCGGTGACCTCGCTCCAGTGCAACCCTTGCGGATTGATCAGATACCGGTCGTTGGCCACCTCGACGCTGAAGTGGTTGCACACCCCTTCGTTGAACCCGAGCCGTGCCGCCCAGCGCAGCGCGGCGGCGAGATCGATGCGCGCCTGGTCGAGCGCGGTGTGGTGCGGCGCCTGTGTTGCGGGTCGCAAGCTCGAGACCGGACTGCTCATCGGATCCTCCTGGAGATGGGCACACGTGCGGGGTCGCGTCCAAGTGTACTGCGGCCCGCCCCCCCGCCTTTCGACACCGCTGCGGCCCGCGCGGCCTTCGTCGCCGTCACCCGTCGCGCCGCGGGCATTCTTGCCCGCCGGCGGCAGCCGGCGGAAAATCCGATCCGAATTCACCGGCGCAAGCCTCCGCACCAGGATCCACCGCATGACCGAACCGATCGAACGCAGCGACGCCGAGTGGCGGGCGCTGCTCTCCGAACAGCAGTACGACGTGCTGCGGCACGAAGGCACCGAACGCCCGTTCTCCAGCCCGCTCAACGACGAGAAGCGCCCCGGCACCTTCGTCTGCGCGGGCTGCGGGCACCCGCTGTTCCGCTCGCAGATGAAATACGACAGCGGCACCGGTTGGCCGAGCTTCTTCGAGACACTGCCGGGCGCGTTCGAGACGCGCCGCGACTTCCGCCTGTTCATGCCGCGCATCGAATACCACTGCGCCCGCTGCGGCGGGCACCACGGCCACGTCTTCGGCGACGGCCCGGCCCCGACCGGCAAGCGCTACTGCAACAACGGCGTGGCACTGACCTTCGTGCCGGACGAAGGCGCCGGCACCGCGTAGCAGCGCCTGCCGCCGAAGGGGCGCGGACGGTAGGCTAAGATTCGGCCGCCCGCGCGCCCGGGCGTCTCCCCCCAGCGCGCCCGGCCGCGCCGCCCGCCCGGGGCGCCCCGCCGCACCGATCCCGTCGGCCACCGAGCCCGCCGGCGGCCTGTCCCCCCTCACACGAGTTCGAACGGAATCATGGTCAAACCCTTTCGCGTGCTTGTCCTGAACCAGATCTCGCAGCACGGCCTGCGCAGGCTACCCGGCGACCTGTACGACGTCGGCAAGGACATCGCGGAGCCCGACGCCGTGCTGGTCCGCTCGGCGGACATGCACGCGATGAGCATTCCGGCGAGCGTGCGCGCGATCGGCCGGGCCGGCGCGGGCACCAACAACATCCCGGTCAAGGACATGAGCGCCCGCGGCGTGCCGGTCTTCAATGCGCCGGGCGCCAACGCGAACGCCGTGAAGGAACTCGTGCTGGCGGGCATGCTGATGGCGGCGCGCAACCTGCCCGGCGCGCTGCGCTTCGTCGATGGTCTGGCCCGCAACGACCCCGACATGGACAAGCGGGTCGAGGACGGCAAGAAGGCGTTCGCCGGCTTCGAGCTCTCGGGCCACACGCTCGGCGTGATCGGCCTGGGCAAGATCGGATGCCTGGTCGCCGACGCGGCGATCCGGCTCGGCATGAACGTGATCGGCTACGACCCCGAGATCACCGTCGACGCCGCGTGGAGCCTGCCCGCGCAGGTGCGCAAGGCGAACTCCGTCCCCGAGCTCCTGAAGGCGTCGCACTTCGTGAGCCTGCACGTGCCGCTGGTGACCGCCACCCGCAACCTGATCGACGCGAACGCCATCGAAAGCATGCGCAATGGCGCGGTGCTGCTGAACTTCTCGCGCGAAGGCGTGGTCGACGAGCAGGCGATGCTGGCTGCGCTGGCCGCCGGCAAGCTGCGCCGCTACGTCTGCGACTTCCCCAGCCCCACGATCAACGGCTGTGAAGGCGTGATCGCCCTGCCCCACCTGGGCGCGTCGACCCGCGAGGCCGAGGACAACTGCGCGCTGATGGTCGCCGACCAGCTGCGCGACTACCTCGAGCACGGGAACATCCGCAACGCGGTGAACTTCCCCGATGCGGTCGCCCCGCGCGAGTCGGACTTCCGCCTGGCGATCGCGAATGCGAACGTGCCGAACATGCTGGGTCAGATCTCGACGGCCATGGCCCGCGCGAACCTCAACATCCACAACATGCTGAACAAGTCGCGCGGCGAGATGGCCTACACCATCGTCGACGTCGACAGCGCGGTGCCGGAGTCGGTCGTGGCCTCGATCGCGTCGATCGAAGGCGTGCTGGCGGTGCGCTACCTGCCCGCGGCGCGCTGACCGGCCGATGCGCAAGCGTCGGTCGATGCGCGTGCGTCCGCCGATGCGCGTGCGTCCGCCGATGCGCGGGTGTCGGCCGATGCGCGCGTGTCGTCCAGGCACTGCAGCAGCGCCTGGTTGAACGCGTCGGCCCGTTCGTACTGCACCCAATGGCCCGCGTCTTGGATCACCCGGAACCACGCGTCGGGCTGGATGGTGCGCAGCAACACGCCGCGCTGTGCCACGTCGGGCGCCGCCGTGGCGTCTTCGGCGCCCCAGATGCCGGCGAGGCGCGCATCGAGTTCCGGAAGCATCCGGCGCAGCGCGTCGGTGCGCGACAGGTCGCGACTGCGGAAGCGCGTGCGCAGTGAATTGTCGTCCTGGAGCGCGACGGCGAGGTCGTCGATCGCCGAGGGCGCATGGAGCATCAGCATGCCCAGGTTCTGGCGATGCAGCGCCCGGCGTTCGACGTCATCGGCGACCCGGCGCCACGGCAGCAGGCCCACCCCCTTGAAGCGCGGAAACCCCAGCCCCGCCGAGCCCACCATCACGAACCGGTCGACGCCGCCCCGC
>JAKOZZ010000036.1 GCA_029779755.1 Pseudomonadota bacterium | reverse complement strand
CCGCACACCGCACATGCGCGCGATCGGGGCCACCGTCACGGCCGTCGACAAGGGCCGCGGCACGATGAAGCTGCCCGCGCGCCCTGACTGGCTGGGCGATCCCGTGCGCGGTGTCCTGCACCCCGGCGCGCTCACCGTGCTGGCCGACTCGGCGTGCGGCCTGGCCGTGGGCGCGGCGCTCGACACGCCGGTGCCCTATGCAACGCTCGACCTGCGCATGGACTACCTGCGCCCGGCCGTGCCCGAGCGCGACGTGTTCTGCGAGGCCGAGTGTTTCCGCCTGTCGCGCAACGTCGCGTTCGTGCGCGCCGAGGTGTGGCAGGACGACCGCGCCGACCCGACCGCGGCCGCCCAGGGGACGTTCATGCTGTCCACCGCCCCCGGCACGCGCCCGCCCGCGCCCGGCGCAGTCGCCGCGCCCCAGGAGCGGCCGGCCGAGAACGCGGCGGCGGCCCTGCCGCCCTGGTCCGCCCCCGACGGCAGCGCCCCGATCGAACTCGAGCGACCGGTGCCCTACGTCGAGTTCCTGGGCATCCGCAGCAGCCCCACCCCGCAGGGCACGCTGTACCGCATGCCCTACCAGGAGAAGCTGATCGGCAACCCGCGCCTGCCGGCCCTGCACGGCGGCGTCGTCGCCGGGTTCGGCGAGACCGCTGCCTTGCTGTCGCTGATCGAGCGCCTGAAAGGCGAGAAGTTCCCCAAGAGCATCGACTTCTCCATCGACTACCTGCGCTCGGGCCGCCCCGAGGAGACGTTCGCCGACTGCGAGATCGTGCGCATCGGGGCGCGCGTGGCGCTGGTGCAGGTGCGCTGCTGGCAGAAGAACCCGGGGTACCCGATCGCGGTGATGCGCGGGCACTTCCTGCTCACGGAGCGCGACGCGATCTGATCGCGGCGGGCCCGACGCCTCGACGGCGGGCCCCGTCGACGGGCCGACCCCTCGATGGGGCGGCCCGCCGCCGCCCTCAGGTCCCGAAGATGTCCCGATAGGTCCGCGTGGCCCAGTCGATGTCCTCGGCGAACAGCTTCGTGCTGCGCTCGTTCACGTCGACCTGCGTCTGCTCGATCAGGTCCTGGGTGAACTTGTACTTGAAGTCCACCATGATCGCCTCGCGCGGATCGCCGTTGACCAGCATGTAGCAGAGGTTGTCCGGCAGCATCGGCTCCGGCTCGCGCCCCTTCGAGAACGCGGCGATGTAGTTGGCGACCATGCGGCCGTGCCAGTTCGCCACGTGCCCGGCCTTCGGATAGTGGCCGAACAGCGGCGACACCGGCCCGACGGCGTCGCCGATCACGAAGACGCTGCGGTCGTCGCGGGCATGCAGCAGGAACTCGTCGACGTCCGACCAGCCGTTCACCGGCTTGCCATCGGCGTTCTTCTTGACCAGGCCCGCGTCCCAGCACAGCTCGCCGGCCTGGTGCGGCGCCATCAGGATCGCGTCGGCGAAGCGGAACTCGCCCGCCGACGTGCGGATCTTCCGGTTGAACGGATCGACCTCGGACACCTTCGCGTTCGGCACGTAGGTGATCTGATCCTTGTAGAGCTCCTCGAACGCGCGCTTGAAGCCCCCGCCGATCGGACGGATGCCGTCCTTCGGATCGAGGATCACGATGCGGCCCGGGATGCGGTGCTTCTTCATGTGCCACGCGATCAGGCATGCCCGTTCGTACGGAGACGGCGGGCAGCGGTGCGGCGGCGGCGGCAGCGTCATCACCAGGTCGCCGCCCTTGAAGTTCTGGATCTTCTGCTTGAGCGCCAGGTGCTCGGCATTCGGAATGTAGGCCGACGGGAAGTTCGTGCGGGTGTAGTTGGCCGCCGCGACGTCGTTGCCGAACCAGGCGTCGTACGCGTGCCGGATGCCGGGCGACAGCACCAGCCAGTCGTAGCGCACGTAGCCGCCGGTCACGTGCACCCGCTTGCGCTCGCGGTCGATGGCGGTGATCTCCGTGTTGACGAAGCGGTAGCCGGCACGCGCCGCCGGGCGGAGCTGGTCGTGCATCAGGAAGTTCGTCTCGATCACGTCGACGAGCCACTTGTTGCTCATCGGGCAGGAGAAGAACACCGGGTTGCGCTCAAGCACCACCACCTCGAGGTCGGGCGCGAGGCGCCGCAGATAGCGGGCCGCGGTGATGCCGCCCCAGCCGCCGCCGGCGATCACCACGCGGCGGGCGGTGCCCGGCATCAGTTCCGATGCCGCGGACCGGGTGCCGCCCCCCACCGCGCAGCCGGCGGTGGCCGATGCCGCGCCCAGCGCGGCCAGTGTCTTCAGTGCTCCACGTCGATCGATCATGTTGGTCTTCTCCGGATCAGGACCGCTCGCACGGAGCAGGAAGGCGATGCTGGCCTGCCGGGATCCACCCTCGTGGGTGTCGTGCCGGGAACGGCACCGCGCGCAGCCACGCATCGACCGCGATTCTCGC
>JAKOZZ010000232.1 GCA_029779755.1 Pseudomonadota bacterium | reverse complement strand
AACTGGACCGGGCTGAATGCGACCTGGGCGATGGTGGAGCCGGTGGTGAGCAACGGCGGCGACTTCACCGCGCTGTTCACCGCGCAACTGGGCGGTGCCGACACGATCACGGGCGGCACGGGCGACGACGTGCTGCAGGGGCGTCAGGGCAACGACACGATCAGCGGCGGTGCGGGCACCGACACGGCGGTGTTATTCGGGGCACGCGCCGCCTACACCGTCGCCAAGGTGGGGCTGGGCTGGCAGGTGTCGACGACGACGGCCGGAGACGGGACGGACACGCTTCAGGCGGTCGAGCGGCTGCGGTTCACCGACCAGACCGTGTCGCTGGTGGAGCCGGCGCAGGCCCCAGGCACGCCGCCGCCCGCGTATGCGCAGTCGAACAGCTTCCTGTTCGACCCGGTGTACTACCTGCTCGACAACCCCGAACTGGTGCCGGGCGTGACGCTGGAGACGGCCGCGCAGCACTACCTGAGTGCCGGTGCGGCGGCGGGCAAGGCCCCGAACGCATGGTTCGACGCCACCTGGTACGAGGCGCGCTGGCCCGACCTCACCCCGCTCCAGCTCGACGACGCGACCCTGTTCATGCACTTCAACCTGTACGGCGTCTGGGAGGGGCGTGCGCCGGGACCCAAGTTCCAGGCGTTCGACGGGACGCGCTACCTGCGCGACAACCCCGACGTCGCCGCGTACGTGGATGCCTACGTGGACGACTTCCTGGGCAGCCGCACCAATGGCGCGATCGCGCACTACATCATCTACGGTGCGGACGAGCAGCGGGTGGCCTACGACACGTCGGGTGTCGCAATCGATCTGGGGTTTGCCGTCTGATCGGGGTTGCGTCCCTCGGGGCCACGGGCAACCCGTGGCCGCCGGGGATGCAGTACGCCGGTCGGGCGCACGGATCGGCCCTGGACGGGCTCGGCGGGGTACTACCTATGGTGTGTGACGCGGGCTGAGGCGCGCGTCAGGGGGCGCACGCATGCCGCGCGCGCCGGCCGCTCGCTTCAGAGCAGGCCGAGGTCACGCAACATCTGGCGCTCTTCGAGGATGCGGCGCGCTTCGTTGCGGCGTTGCAGCGCTTCGCTGCCACGCAGGTTGGCGTAGTCGGACGGTTTGGATTCGTTCTGGCCGGCGCGGATGCGCGCGGCCTGCCTGCTGGTCAGTGCAATCGAAGTGTGGGTCTTGCGGCTGTCCTGCGATGGGCGGGGGGACTTGGGTGTCGTCAAGGCGAGGGCTCCAGCAATCGGTGTCGAAACAATTTCACCGGGTGACGTATCTTACAATAATCTGACAGTCTCTTCCGTTGAAACTGCTCCAGAGCCGCCGAAACGGTCCGGAAACGGTACGTGGGCATGCCGCCTGCGTCCGGTCGGCTCAGTCCGGCCGGGGTTCCCCGGGCGTACGCATGAGCGCATCCAGACGGTCGGCAAGCGCTGCCACCTGCCGCTCGAGTGCCTCGACGCGGTCCTCCAGCGGCGATCGCGCACCCCGTTCATCCGCCTCGGGCTTCGCCCTGAATGCCAGATCCGGCGCGGGTTCTGCGCCAGGCGCGTCCTCCTCGACCGCCGCTTGCGGCGTGAGCAGATGGGTCCACCGGCTCTCGCGTGCACCCGGTCGGCGGGGCAGCAGCCGCACCAGCGGGCGCGGGCTGCGTGCGGCCAGTTCGTCGAGGAATCCCTCGACGGCCGAGAGGTCCGAAAAGCGCTGCAGCCGTTCGCTGTGCAGCCGGAGTTCGGCCGCGGTCTGCGGTCCGCGCAGCACGAGTGTTGCCAAGAGCGAAACAGATTCGCTGGGAACGGCGTAGACGCGCTTCACGTTTTCCGCATAGCGCATGGCACGTCCACCACTCGATTCGATCACCAGCGCCATGCGCCGCAGCCCGTCGAGGGCGTCGCGCACTTCCGACTCGGTCGTCTCGATCACCGGATCGCGGCTCGTCTTCTGGTTGCATCCGGCCACCAGCGCATTGAGGGTGAGCGGGTAGGTGTCGGGCACGGTGAGCCGCTTCTCGACCAGCACGCCCAGGATGCGGGCCTGCAGGAAGTCGAGTTCGGGGTCGGGGCGCGGCGTGTTCCGGGCGTCGTGGGGCGTCGGGTCTTCGGTCATCGGGCATTCCTCGGGAGGCTCGCGGTATAGCATATCGGCGGGGTCCGCTCGGGCACGCCGCCCAGTGGACGCAGGTCCTGGCACGAAGGTCTGCGACCGTGCGGACGCGATCTGCCGCGCGCGCGCGGCGACCTGGAGACGGCATGAACCAGAAGACCGCAGGCAAGACGGCGCGACGCGCGCCCCGCGGCCCGGAGGCGGACGATGCGGCCGGCGCGGCCGGGGCAGCGGTCGAGCCCTCGGCGAACCGCCGTCCTGCGCGCGGGACGCCGGGCAGCCCCCCGCCCGCGTCGACACGCGCGCGCGGGCCAGGGGCTGCGAAGGAGCGCGTGCGCGGGGCCGCCCGAGGTGCCGATACCGGCGCGGCGAACATGCCGGCCGCACGGCGCGCGCGCGGCGTCGCCTCGGCGGTGGCCGATGCCGCCGCGGGCTGGACCCCGCAGATCCGCAGCGTCGCCGATCAGCTGCTGGGCTGGGCAGGCACCGCCGCCGAGCTGTCGCTGGGGGTGGGCAAGGCGCTGGCCCGTCGGCCGGCGCAGAAGAAGGCGCTCGAGCGCGCGGGCGCGCTGCTGCGCGAGGCCCGCGAACAGGCCGGGCTGACGCTCGGGGAGGTCAGCGCCGCGATCGACGTGAAGGATCCGGCACTGCTCGACCTGGCCGAGCATGGCAAGGCGGCGTTGCCCTTCGAGCTGCTGCTGCGCCTGGCCGCCGTGCTGGCCCGCAACGACCCGATCCCGTTCGCGCTGAACCTCACGCGCAGCTACAGCCCGCAGCTGTGGCGCACGCTCGAGCAGCTGGGGGTGGCGCGACTGGCGCTGCACGCGGGCCGCGAGCACGAGTTCATCAACATCTATCGATCGCGCGATGCGGCGCGCGCCCTGTCCGATGCCCAGTTCGCGCGTGTGCTGCGGTTCACGGATGCGGCCTTCGAGCTGGCGATGAGCATGACGCAGCCGGAGCCGGCTGCGGCGGATGCGGCGCACCGTGCGGGCCATGCGGGTGAAGCGCATGAAGCGGGCGATGCG
>JAKOZZ010000222.1 GCA_029779755.1 Pseudomonadota bacterium | reverse complement strand
CTCTCGGCGCGCGCGCACTGTGCGCTGCAGGACTACCGGGACGAGCACGGTCGCTACGCGGGGATCGCGTCGATCGAGATGTTCGAGGCGGTCGGAGAACGTTACTGGCCGGACTACTTCGCGATGATCGCCCGGTGCCTGCAACCCGGCGGGCGCGCCGTGATCCAGACGATCACGATCGACGACACGCTGTTCGAGCGGTCTCGCCGCGGCACCGACTTCATCCAGCAATACGTGTTCCCCGGCGGCATGCTGCCGTCGCCGTCGGTGTTCGAGGCCCAGGCGCGACGCGCCGGCCTGCGCGTGTCGGAACGGTTCGCGTTCGGGATCGACTACGCGCGCACGCTGAAGTGCTGGCGTGACGACTTCGTCGCGCGCCTGGGCGACGTCGCGGCAATGGGCTTCGACGAACGCTTCGTGCGCATCTGGACGTTCTACCTCGCGTACTGCGAGGCCGCGTTCCGGCACGGCAGCACCGACGTGTACCAGTTCACGCTCGAGCACGCATGAACATCAGGGCCGTCGCAGCGGGCTGTGCGCTGGCGATCGCAGGGGCGGCGTCGCCCGTCGGCACGGCATGTGCCACGGGCGTCGCGGCCCCCGCGGCGTCGGGCGTGACGGCCATCACGGCGTCGCCCATGACGGCGTCTGCGGCCGCGGCGTCGGGCACCACGGCGACCGACCCGGCCGTCACGCAGGCGCCGGCGGCGGTCCGCGCGGCGCTGGCGCAGGCGCGCCTCCAGGGCCAGGGGGTGCTGCGCTGGTTCGGCCTCAAGATCTACGAGGCACGCCTGTGGACCGGGGGCGAGTCGCTCGACCCGGCGCGCTACGAGCAGGCCGCGTTCGCGCTCGATCTGCGCTATGCACGCGCACTCGACGGCGCGGCGATCGCGCAGGCGAGCCACAAGGAGATCACGCGCCTCGGGTTCGGCTCCGCCGAACAGCGCGCCGCCTGGCTCGACGCGATGCACCGCATCTTTCCGGACGTGACCGACGGCGACCGGATCACCGGGGTGCATCACCCGGAGCGTGGCGTCGCGTTCTATCGCAACGACGTGCCGATCGGACGCATCGATGCGCCAGGATTCGGGCGCGCGTTCTTTGCGATCTGGCTCGACCGCCGCACCGTCGCGCCCGACGTGCGCAACGCCCTGCTGGGCCTCGCCGGCGCGCCCCGATGAGCGTCACCGCCATCGCACTGCGCCCGCTCGCGGCCTACGGCGCCCTGCGCCTTCCGCTGGCGCTGCTCGAGCTGCCGATGTTCGTCCTGCTGCCCGCGCTGTACCACCAGACCCACGGCCTGAGTCTCGGCGTCGTGGGTGCGGTGCTGTTCGCCGCACGGCTGGTCGACGCGGTCGCCGACCCGCTGATCGGCGTGGCGATCGACCGCAGCGGGTCGCGTGCCAGCCTGCGACGCTGGATCCTGCTCGGGCTGGCGCCGCTCGCCCTTGGCTTCACCGCGATGCTGCACCCGGTCGGCGGGCCGGCGGCGTTGCCCGCATGGCTGGCGTTGACGTCGCTGGTCACGTATCTCGCGTATTCGTGTGTGTCGATCGCGCACCAGGCGTGGGGATCGACCCTGGGGACCACCGCCTCCGAGCGCACACGGGTGACGTCGGTGCGCGAAGCGTTCGGCCTGGTCGGCGTGGTCACGGCCGCCGGGCTGCTGGCCACCGGCAGCACCGGCGCGCTGTCGGTCTGCTTCGTTGCCCTCGCCGTGCTGGCGACGATCGCGCTGCAGGCAGCCCCCTCGCCGTTCGCGGGCGCCGGTGTCGCGCGCACGCCGGGGGGCGGCGGCGGCGGTACGGACACGCAGGCCCTGCGCCCCGGCGACCCC
>JAKOZZ010000212.1 GCA_029779755.1 Pseudomonadota bacterium | reverse complement strand
GCTGCGCCTGCGCCCGCCGCCGCGCCGGCCCCGGCCGCCGCGTCGGGCGACAGCGGCGCGAAGGCCGCCTGACGCCGCCGCCGGTCAGGGGCGGGCCCCGCGGGCCGGCCCCGGCCGTGCAGGGCATCCCCCAGACCCCACCGCCATCGCGCAGGACCTCATCATCAATACGCCTCACAAGCCGCAGATCCGCAGCTACTTCGCCACCGGCCTGCTGATCTGGGTGCCGCTGGTCATCACGCTGTGGGTGCTGAACCTGATCGTCAGCACGATGGATCAGACCCTGCAGCTGCTGCCGGCCAACCTGCAGCCGGAACTGCTGCTCGGCCGTCGCATCCCCGGGGTGGGCGTCGTGCTGACGCTGGTCGTGATCTTCGTGACCGGCCTGCTCGCGCGCAACTTCATCGGCCAGGGCTTCGTGCGGCTGTGGGAGGCGCTGCTGGCGCGCATCCCGATCGTGCGCTCCATCTACTCGAGCGTGAAGCAGGTCAGCGACACGGTGCTGTCGCCCAACGGCCAGGCCTTCCGCAAGGCGCTGCTGGTGCAGTACCCCCGCGCCGGAGTCTGGACGATCGCCTTCCAGACCGGCTCGCCGGCCGAGGAGGTCCGCGCCGCGGTGAACGAGGACATGGTCAGCGTGTACGTGCCGACCACGCCCAACCCCACGTCGGGCTTCTTCCTGATGATTCCCCGGCGCGAGGTCGTCGAGCTGCGCATGAGCGTCGACGAGGCGCTCAAGTACGTGGTGTCGATGGGCGTCGTGTCGCCCGCGATCCGGCCCGTGCCGCCTGCGCGCACCGCCGCCCCCGATCCTTCCGGACGCCCCTGAGCCTCGCGCTGCGCCGCGCGCGTCCGACGTCCCGCTTTCCTGGAGAAACCACACCATGCGCACCTGCTACGCCGGCCAAGTGTCGACCGATCGTCTCGACCAGGTGGTCACCCTGTTCGGCTGGGTCCACCGCCGCCGTGATCATGGCGGCGTGATCTTCATCGACCTGCGCGACCGCGAAGGGCTCGCGCAGGTGGTGTGCGATCCCGACCGCGCCGAGATGTTCGCCGTCGCCGAGCGCATCCGCAGCGAGTACTGCGTGCGCATCACCGGCAAGGTCCGGCGTCGTCCCGCGGGCACCGAGAACGCCAACCTGCGCAGCGGCCAGATCGAGATCCTGTGCCACGAGCTCGAGATCCTGAACGCGTCGGTCACGCCGCCGTTCCAGCTCGACGACGAGAACCTGTCCGAGACCACCCGTCTCACGCACCGCGTGCTCGACCTGCGCCGCCCGCAGATGCAGAACAACCTGATGCTGCGCTACCGGGTGTCGATCGAGGTGCGCAAGTATCTGGACACGCTGGGCTTCGTCGACATCGAGACCCCGATGCTCACCAAGTCGACGCCCGAGGGCGCGCGCGACTACCTGGTGCCGTCGCGCGTCAACGCCGGCCAGTTCTTCGCGCTGCCGCAGTCGCCGCAGCTGTTCAAGCAGCTGCTGATGGTGTCCGGATTCGACCGCTACTACCAGATCACCAAGTGCTTCCGTGACGAGGACCTGCGGGCCGACCGCCAGCCCGAGTTCACGCAGATCGACTGCGAGACCTCGTTCCTGTCCGAGATCGAGATCCGCGCCATCTTCGAGGAGATGGTGCGCCACGTGTTCCAGACGGTGATCGGCGTCGAGCTGCCCAAGCAGTTCCCGACGATGCCCTACTCCGAGGCGATGCGCCTGTACGGCTCCGACAAGCCCGACCTGCGCGTGAAGCTGCAGTTCACCGACCTCACCGAGGTGATGAAGGACGTCGACTTCAAGGTGTTCTCGGCCGCCGCCAACATGGAAGGCGGCCGCGTCGTCGGCCTGCGCGTGCCGGGCGGCGGCGAGATGACCCGCAGCGCGATCGACGCCTACACGCAGTTCGTCGCGATCTACGGCGCCAGGGGCCTGGCGTACATCAAGGTCAACGACGCGTCCAAGGGCCGCGACGGCCTGCAGTCGCCGATCGTGAAGAACCTGCACGACGCCGCGCTCGACGCGATCCTGTCGCGCACCGGTGCCGCCAACGGTGACCTGATCTTCTTCGGCGCCGACAAGGCCAAGGTCGTCAACGACGCGATCGGTGCGCTGCGCACCCGCATCGGCCACTCGGAGTTCGGCCGCCGGACCGGACTGATGGAGACCGGCTGGCGTCCGCTGTGGGTCACCGACTTCCCGATGTTCGAGTACGACGAGGAGGACGCGCGCTGGGTGGCCTGCCACCACCCGTTCACCTCGCCCAAGGACGGCCACGAGGACTACCTCGAGGCCGATCCCGGCCGCTGCCTGGCCAAGGCCTACGACATGGTGCTCAACGGCTGGGAGATCGGCGGCGGGTCGGTGCGGATCCACCGTGAGGAAGTGCAGAACAAGGTGTTCCGCGCGCTGAAGATCGGGCCCGAGGAGGCGCGCGCGAAGTTCGGCTTCCTGCTCGATGCACTGCAGTACGGTGCGCCGCCCCACGGCGGCATCGCGTTCGGCCTCGACCGCATCGTCACGATGATGACCGGTGCCGAGTCGATCCGCGACGTGATCGCCTTCCCGAAGACGCAGCGGGCCCAGTGCCTGCTGACCCAGGCGCCTTCGGCCGTCGACGAGAAGCAGCTGCGCGAGCTGCACATCCGCCTGCGCACGCCGGAGCCGGCCAAGGCCTGACCGGAGGACGGGGACGTGGGCAACAAGATCCCGGAGTCCGTCCTCGTCGTGATCCACACGCCGGACCTTCAGGTGCTGCTGCTCGAGCGCGCCGACCATCCGGGCTTCTGGCAGTCGGTCACCGGCAGCAAGGACCGCCTGGACGAGCCGCTCGAGGAGACCTGCCGCCGCGAGGTGTTCGAGGAGACCGGCATCGACGTGACGCAGCACCGTCTCGTCGACTGGCATCTCGAGAACCGGTACGAGATCTATCCGCACTGGCGCGGCCGCTATCCCGAGGGCACCACGCAC
>JAKOZZ010000209.1 GCA_029779755.1 Pseudomonadota bacterium | reverse complement strand
CGGGTCGGACGATCCCGAGCGACGATCCGGTTCAGACAATCCCGAGCGACGGTCCGCTTCAGACGATCTCGAGCAGCAGGTCGTGGGCGGCGATCGTGTCGCCCGACTTCACGTGCACCGCGCGCACCGTGCCGTCGCGGTCGACGCGCAGCTGCGTCTCCATCTTCATCGCCTCGATCGACACCAGCGGGTCGCCGGCCTTCACCACCTGGCCGGGCTTGACCGACACGGTCACCACCATGCCGGGCATGGGGGCCGGCACGTGCGACGGATTGGCCGGGTCGGCCTGCGCACGCCGGTGCGCGGGCTTGGCGCCGGCCTTCTCGATGCGCATGGTGCGCGGCTGGCCGTTGAGCTCGAAGAACATCTTCACCACGCCCTCCTCCTCGGACGGCGCGCTGCCCTGCATGCGGATCACCAGCGTCTTGCCGGCGTCGATGTCGATCGCCACCTCCTCGCGCTCGCCCATGCCGTAGAAGAACGCGGCGGTGGGGATCACGCTGACGTCGCCGAAGCGGCGCTGGTAGTCGGCGAACTCGCGGAACACCTTCGGGTACATCAGGTACGAGGCGAGGTCGGTGTCGCTGATCTGGTGCCCGACGGCCTTCTCGGCCTCGCGGCGCGCCGCCTCCAGGTCGACCGCGGGAAGGCTGTCGCCCGGACGGTAGGGCGCGGGCGGCTCGGCCTTGAGCACCTTGCGCGACAGCTCGGCCGGGAACCCGTCGGGCGGGAAGCCCAGCTCGCCGCGGAAGAGCGACACCACCGACTCGGGAAACGCGATCTCGCGCGACGGATCGGTCACGTCGGAGGGCTTCAGGTCGTTGGCCACCATGAACAGCGCCAGGTCGCCCACCACCTTGGACGTGGGGGTGACCTTCACGATGTCGCCGAACAGGCGGTTGACCTCGGCGTACATCACCGACACCTCGGGCCAGCGGTGTTCCAGGCCCATCGCACGCGCCTGCTCGCGCAGGTTGGTGTACTGCCCGCCGGGCATCTCGTGGTTGTAGACGTCGGCCGTGCCGGAGCGGATGTCGGACTCGAACGGCGCGTACACCTTGCGCACGCCCTCCCAGTAGTGCGACAGCGCCTGCAGCGCGCCGAGATCGACGCCCGAAGGCCTGCGGTCGGCGCCGTCGAGCACGCAGGGGTCGCGCGGGTCGCCCGCCAGCGCGGCGACGATCGAGCTGAGGTTGGGCTGCGAGGTGAGACCGCTCATCGCGTCGAGCGCGCCGTCGACCGCGTCGGCCCCCGCCTCCACCGCCGCGAGCACCGACGCGGCCGACGCGCCGCTGGTGTCGTGCGTGTGGAAGTGGATCGGCAGCCCGGTCTCCTCCTTCAGCGTCCTGACGAGCAGGCGGATGGCGCGCGGACGGCACAGCCCGGCCATGTCCTTGATGCCCAGCACGTGCACGCCGGCCTTCTGCAGCTGGCGTGCGATGCCCACGTAGTAGCGCAGGTCGTACTTGCGGTGCGTGTCGAACACGTCGGCCGTGTAGCAGATCGCACCCTCGCACATCGCGCCGCTCTCGAGCACCGCGTCGAGCGCCACGCGCATGTTCTCGACCCAGTTGAGCGAGTCGAACACGCGGAACAGGTCGATGCCGTTGGCGGCCGCCTGCTGCACGAAGTAGCGCACGACGTTGTCGGCGTAGTTGGTGTAGCCGACCGCGTTCGACGAGCGCAGCAGCATCTGGAACATGACGTTGGGGACCGCCTCGCGCAGGCGCGACAGGCGCAGCCACGGGTCTTCCTTCAGGAAGCGCAGCGCGACGTCGAAGGTGGCGCCGCCCCAGCACTCGAGCGAGAACAGGCCCGGCGCCATGCGCGCGTAGTACGGCGCGATGCGCTGCATGTCGACGCTGCGCATGCGGGTCGCCAGCAGCGACTGGTGCGCGTCGCGCATCGTCGTGTCGGTGAGCAGCACGCGCTTCTCGGCCAGCATCCAGCGCGCCATCTTCTCGGGACCCAGTTGCTTGAGCAGCGTGCGGGTGCCGGGCGGCGGCGCGGTGGTCAGGTCGCAGGCGGGCAGCGCCATGTGCACGTGCGACAGGTCGGGCTTGACGCGGCCCTTCATGTCGGGATGCCCGTTCACCGTCACGTCGCCGATGTGGCGCAGCAGGCGCGTGGCGCGGTCGCGCCGCTTGGAGAAGCGGAACAGCTCGGGCGTGTTGTCGATGAAGCGCGTGGTGACCGTGCCGGCCAGGAAGTCGGCGTGGTTGATCACGTTCTCGACGAACTGCAGGTTGGTGGCCACGCCGCGGATGCGGAACTCGCGCAGCCCGCGGTCCATCCGGCGGATCGCCTCGGACGCGGTCGGCGCCCACGCCGTCACCTTCACCAGCAGCGAGTCGTAGAACGGCGTGATCACCGCCCCCGAGTACGCGGTGCCGCCGTCCAGGCGCAGCCCGAAGCCGGCCGCGCTGCGGTAGGCGGTGATGCGGCCGTAGTCCGGCGTGAAGCCGTTCTCGGGGTCCTCGGTGGTGATCCGGCACTGCAGCGCGTGACCGTTCAGGCGGATGTCGGCCTGCTGCGGCACCGGGCAGTCGGGCGCGCCGATGCGCGCGCCTTCGGTCACGCGGATCTGCGCCTTCACGATGTCGATGCCGGTGACCTGCTCGGTGACCGTGTGCTCGACCTGGATGCGCGGGTTCACCTCGATGAAGTAGAAGCGGCCGGTGTCGGCATCCATCAGGAACTCGACCGTGCCCGCATGCGTGTAGCCGACCGCGCGCGCCAGCCGCAGCGCGGCCTCGCACAGCTCGGCGCGCTGTGCGTCGTCGAGGTAGGGCGCGGGCGCACGCTCGACCACCTTCTGGTTGCGCCGCTGCACCGAGCAGTCGCGCTCGAACAGGTGCACGACGTTGCCGTGCGTGTCGCCCAGGATCTGCACCTCGACGTGGCGCGCGCGGCGCACCAGCTTCTCGAGATAGACCTCGTCGTTGCCGAACGCGGCCCCCGCCTCGCGGCGCGCCACCTCGAGCTGCGCGTCGAGGTCGGCTTCGGTCTCGATCACGCGCATGCCGCGCCCGCCGCCGCCCCAGCTCGCCTTGAGCATCAGCGGGTAGCCGACCTCGGCCGCCAGCGCCTTCACCTGCGCGAGGTCGCGCGGCAGCGGCCCGGTGGCCGGCATCACCGGCACGTTCGCGGCCACCGCCGCGTTGCGCGCGGCGACCTTGTTGCCCAGCGTGGTCATCACCTCGGGGGTGGGCCCGATGAAGGCGATGCCCGCCTCGGCGCAGGCCCGCGCGAAGTCGGGGTTCTCGGACAGGAACCCGTAGCCCGGGTGGATGGCATCGACCTTCGCGAGCTTGGCGATGCGGATCACGTCGGCGATGTCCAGGTACGCCTGCAGCGGCTTCTTGCCCTCGCCCACCAGGTAGCTCTCGTCCGCCTTGAAGCGATGCAGGGCGAACCGGTCTTCGTTGGAATAGATCGACACCGTCCGGATGCCGAGCTCGGCGGCAGCGCGCATCACGCGGATGGCGATCTCGGAACGGTTGGCGACAAGCAGCGACTGGATACGGCGCATCGTGACTCCGGACGGATTTTGTGCATTGCAACGTGATGAACTCAGGTTATCGGATCGATCCGAAAGCCGCAATCGACGGCACGCGTCCGCCCCGTTCGAATGCCCGCGTTCGTCCTGTTCCAACGCGTGCGCTCGTCCCGATCCGACGTCCCCGTTGGCTCCGAGCCAGCACATGCATGCGCCGCCGTCGCACCGCCCGACGACGAACGGCCGCCCCGGCACGACCTGCCCCGCCCCGCGCGCCGGCCGCACGGTTAGACTGACCGCTTCCGTCTCTCGGGAATCCGTCCGTGGACCACAACCGACATCCTTTCCGCCCCGGCCCGGGCCGCGGCGTGCGCACGTTGCCCTGGCTGGCGGCGCTGGTCGCGCTGTCGCTGGCCGGCTGCGGCGGCGGCAGCAGCAACGGCGCCACCGGCGGCGGCGGCGTGGTCACCCCGCTGCCCACGGGGCTGCCCGACCAGACCGGCTGCACGTACCAGTACACGCTGACGTCCTGGCCGAACCTGTCGGGCGTCGACCCGCTGCTCGGTCAGCAGTGGCATCTGAACAACACGGGACAGACCGGCGGCACGGCCGGCGAGGACGTGCGCGCCGTCACGGCATGGGCGGCCACGCGCGGCCTGGGCGTGCGCATCGCCGTCGTCGACGACGCGATCGAGGTGCTGCACCAGGATCTCGAGCCGAACACCGTGGCCGGCGGCAGTTTCAGCTACCGGACCGCGTCGCTGGGCAGCGCGTACCCGCTGCCGTGCGCGGCCGACGACGACCACGGCACCGCGGTCGCCGGCGTGGCCGTCGCGCGCGACGGCAATGCGGTGGGCGTGTCGGGCGTGGCGCCCCGCGCGGGCCTGGTCGGCTACAGCGCGCTGGCCACCCGCTTCGACGCCGACATCGCCGACGCCCTGTCGCGCGGGCTCGCCGACAACGGCGTCTACAACAACAGCTGGGGTTCGCCCGACGACGGCATGGTCAATCCGGCCGAGGCCACGTTCCGCACCGCCATCGAGGCCGGGCTGGCCAACGGCCGCGGCGGACGCGGCGCGGTCTACGTGTTCCCGGCCGGCAACGGCGGCTGCTATGCGCTCGACGGGTCCGGCCAGTGCTACACCGAGTCGTCCGGCCTGGACGGCTACGTGAACCACCGCGGCGTGATCCCGGTGTGCGCGGTCGACCACCGCGGCCGCTGGCCGGTGTACGGCGAGCCGGGCGCCAACCTGCTGGTGTGCGCCCCCTCCAGCGACGACAACGACGCGGTCAACATCACCACCACCGGCCTGCGCAGCACCTACCGCAGCGACTTCAACGGCACCTCGGCCAGCACGCCGATGGTCAGCGGTGTGGTCGCGCTGATGCTGTCGGTGAACCCCACGCTCACCTGGCGCGACGTGCGCCTGATCCTCGCGCAGACGGCGCGGCGCAACGACGCCACCGACACCGAATGGGTGGCCAGCGCGTTCGGTCCGGCGTTCAGCCACAAGTACGGCTTCGGGGTGGTCGACGCCGCCGCGGCCGTCACCGCGGCGCGCACCTGGGCCTCGGTCGGCGGCAGCAGCGCGCAGAAGTCGTGCGGGCCCTACAACCGCACGCCCAACCGCGCCCTGCCCGACCCGACCGGCGCGGGCCCCG
>JAKOZZ010000022.1 GCA_029779755.1 Pseudomonadota bacterium | reverse complement strand
ACGTCAGGTGCGCGCCCTCGAAGGTGACGGCCGTCGCGTCCGGCCACTGCAGCGCCGCGGCGTGCGGCAGTTCACCGAACAGGCGAGCGGCGGGCGCCGTGGTCGGGGGGGCGGAATCCTTCATCGGTGGTTGATATCCGTTGTTGCGTGGTCGTGCGGATCGGGGCGTCGCCGTGCGGCGCGCCCGCCGGGACGGGACGGAACACGTTCAGGTCCCAGAAACCATACCGGCGAGTAGCTGTCGAGTGTAGCGGGAATCTCGCGATGCGCGCCGACCGTGCTCACCGACCGTGCTCACCGACCGTGCCCACGAACCAGCTCACGAACCGTGTTCGCCGACCATGGTCACTGACCATGGTCATCGAGCACGCGCCACGCCCCTGCGGACCGACCGCGCGCAGCGCTCAGATCCGCCGCGCCGCCCCCGTCCAGTAGGCGTCGCGCAGCAGACGCTTCTGCAGCTTGCCGGTCTCGGTACGCGGCAGCGTCGCGCGGAACTCGATCGATCGCGGCACCTTGTACGCGGCGAGCTTCTCGCGGCACACACGCAGCAGCGCCTCGGTCAGTTCGGTGGGCGACGGCGCGCCGGGCGCGGCCTGCACGATCGCCTTCACCTCTTCGCCGAACTCGGCGTTGGGCACGCCGATCACGGCCACGTCGTGCACCGCGGGGTGGGCGGCCAGCACCGCTTCGATCTCGGCCGGATAGATGTTCACGCCGCCGGAGATGATCATGTCGATCTTGCGGTCGGTCAGGTACAGGTAGCCGTCGGCGTCGAGCCAGCCGACGTCGCCGGTGGTGAAGAGGTCGGCGCCGCGGTGCGCGGCCTCGGTCTTGGCCGCGTCGTTGTGATACGCGAGCCGCACGCCGCGGCGGCTGCGCAGGTAGATCGTGCCCTGCTCGCCGGCGGGCGCCTCGCTGCCATCGTCGCGCAGCACCAGCACGTCGGCCAGGAAGGTCGCGCGCCCCACCGACGCCGGCCGCAGCAGCCACTCCTGCGACGAGATGCCCGTGACCACCGACCCTTCGGTCGAGCCGTAATACTCGTGGATGCACGGCCCCCACCAGTCGATCATCGCGCGCTTCACCTCGGGCGGACAGGGCGCGGCGCCGTGCCACACGCGCACCAGCGAACCGCCGTCGAAGCGCGCCTTCACCTGGGAATCGAGACGCAGCAGCCGGATGAACTGCGTGGGCACCAGGTGCACGTTCGTCACGCGATGCGCATCGATCAGCGCCAGCGTGTGCTCGGCGTCGAAGCGCTGCGTCATCACCACGCTGGAGCCCGCGAGCATCGGCTGGAACGACCAGGCCCATTGCGCCGAGTGGTAGTACGGACCGGCCAGCAGCGTCGTGCCGTCGCGCGGCAGCAGCAGCGAGGTCGCCAGACCTTCCGCCATCGCGCGCAGCGACTCGATGGGCGGCGGGCCGCCCGCACTGCGCACCA
>JAKOZZ010000181.1 GCA_029779755.1 Pseudomonadota bacterium | reverse complement strand
GCCTGGTCGACGAACTGCTGCGGTGCGCCGACGGGGTGTCCGGCACGCTTGAGCGCTTCGGCGGCCTCGGGGGGCATGTAGTTCTCGTCGTGCTTGGCCAGCACCTCGCTCGCGCGGAAGCTGCCGTCGGGCTGGATGGCGCCCTGGGCAACGATGCCGCGCCCCTCCTTGAAGAGATCGGGCAGGATGCCGGTGTAGGCGACGGCGATCGACTTGGCGTTGTCGGTGACGTTGAACACCACGGTGGTGCCGTCGCGCTTGACGCTGCCGGGCTCCACCAGGCCGCCGACCCGGAAGGCCTTGCCGCGAGGGGCCTCGCCGGAGGCGATCTGGGTCGGGGTGAAGAAGAAGACCAGGTTGCTCTGGAAGGCGTTGAGCACCAGCGTGGCGGCGACGCCCAGCGCGGCGACGCCGCCCAGCACCCAGATCATGCGCTTGTGACGGGGTTTCATGCGGATTCCTCTTCCTCGGCCGACATGCGCGCGTGCTCGATCGCCTGCGTGCGGCGGCGGCGGATCATCAGGAGTTCGACGGCGACGGCCAGCGCCAGCATCAGGTACGACGCCCAGATGTAATAGCCGTGTCCGCCCATGGCGAACCATTCGCTCATTGCGGGCTCCGTTGGACGAGCGCGCGCACCCAGTCGGTGTGCGCCTCGCGTTCGAGGATAATCGACCGGACCCGGTGCAGCGCCACGGCGATCGTATAGAACCAGGCGGCGAAGGCCATGATCAGCATCGTGACGAGCATGGTCTGGGCCATCTTGGGGGCCGCGGTCATCGACACGCTCGCGCCCTGGTGCAGGGTGTTCCACCACTTCACCGAGAAGTAGATGATCGGCACGTTGATGACGCCGACCAGCGCCAGCAGCGCACTGGCCCGGTCCGCCCGGCGCGGGTCGTCGATCGCCGAGCGCAGCGCGATGTAGCCCAGGTACAGGAACAGCAGGATCAGCGTCGACGTCAGGCGCGCGTCCCACACCCAGTACGTGCCCCAGGTGGGGCGTCCCCAGAAGGCACCGGTCCACAGCGAGACGAACGCGAACATCGCGCCGGTGGGGGCGAGCGCCTGCGCCATCATGGCCGACATGCGCGTGTTCCAGATCAGCGAGGCGGCGCACCAGCCCGCCATCACCAGGTAGGTGAACATCGCCATCCAGGCGGCCGGCACGTGGATGAAGATGATGCGGTACGACTCGCCCTGCTGGTAGTCGGTGGGCGCCACGAAGAAGCCGAGGTACAGGCCCACGAGCGCGAGCACCGCCGCGGCCGTGCCGAACCACGGGACGAGCCGTCCTGCGAGCGGATAGAACGTTGCCGGCGAGGAGAACCGGAACCAGGAGATACCTGTCTTGGTCATTCGTACGCAATCCTGACGGCCAGCGCGGCCGCAAAGGGACCGAACACCCACGCCACGATCATGCCGGCGCCGAGCAGCGACAGATGCGCCTGCGCGCCGAGCCCGACGGCCACCGATTCCGCCGCTCCGGCGCCGAAGATGAGGATGGGCACCGCCAGCGGCAGCACCAGCAGCGCCAGCAGCGCGCTGCCGGCACGCGTGCCGAGCGTGAGGGCGGCGCCGATCGCACCGAGCCACGACAACGTGGGGGTTCCGAGCAGCAGTCCGAGGGTGAGCGCCGCGTTGGTCTCCAGCGAAAGACCGAACTGTACGCCGGCCAGCGGCGCCAGCAGCACCAGCGGCAGCCCGTTGGCCAGCCAGTGGGCGAGCACTTTCCCGGCGACGATCGCCGCGAGCGGTGCGGGGGCGAGCGCCAGCTGCTCGAGCGAACCGTCGGCGTGGTCGATCGCGAACAGCCGCGGCAGCGACAGCAGGGACGCCAGCAGCGCGGCCACCCAGGCGATGCCGGGTGCGATGCGCTCGAGCAGCTTGGGGTCGGGGCTGACGCCGAGCGGGAACAGCGAGATCACCAGGATGAAGAACACCAGCACCAGCGCCACTTCCGACTTCGAGCGCATGGCCAGCAGCAGGTCGCGCCCGCAGGCCCAGCGCACGGCACGCAGCACGTCGATCGGGTCGGTGGCGCGCACCGGAGCGCTCGGGGCGGGGTGTGCGGGCATGCGGTCAGCCGGTCGTGCCGAGTCGCAGCGGCAGCGCCGCGGTGCGCACCGGCAGGCCCAGGTGGGTGGCCACGAGCGCGCACCCGCCCCGCGCCAGGTGCTCGTCGAGCAGCCCCGCGAACAGGGCCTGGCCGTCGCTGTCGAGCGCCGTGGTGGGTTCGTCGAGCAGCCACAGCGGTCGCGTCGACAACGCCAGCCGCGCCAGGCCCAGGCGGCGGCGCTGGCCGGCCGACAGGCGGGTGAACGGCAGCCTGCGCTGGCGGGTCAGGCCCGTGCGTTCCAGCGCCGCGTCGAGCGCCTGCGGCGAGGGCGGCCCCCCATCGAGCCAGGCCTGCATCGCCAGGTTCTCGCGTGTGCTGAGCGGATCCTTCCAGCCGCTGGCGTGGCCTTGGTAGACGAGTGCGCCATGCCAGGCGGGATCGCCGCGACGGCGTTCCGCGCCGTGCCAGAGGACCGTGCCGGCGGTGGGCGGCACGAGGCCGGCGACGATGCGCAGCAGGGTCGACTTGCCCGAGCCGTTGGTGCCGGTGAGCATCGTCCAGGCCCCGGGCGGAATGGCGAAGTCCAGGGCGTCGAACAGACGGCGATTGCCGACCGTGCAGCCCAGCGCGCGCACCTCGAGTGCCGCGGCGCTCATCGACGCGGCTCCGCAGCGACGGCGCGCGTGTTCGCCGGCAGGGCGCGGATCCGCGCACGGATCGGTGCGCGGGTCATGGCACCTTCTGGTCGATGCGCACCGCGACGCCGCGGCTGCCCGCGCGCACGGGCGCGCTGACGCCGTACTCGTCGCCGCTGCGTCGCATCGCGTCGCCGGAGCGGCTGATCCGGGCCTCGATCACGAGTTCGCCGGCCGACGACAGCGGACGCGACGGGTCCATCGCCTGCGCGTCGCCCAGCTCGAACGCCACCGGCCAGCCGCCTGCCGTCAGCCGCAGTGCCGCGAACGGCACCCGGGGTCCGCTGGCGGCCCGTGCCGACACGTACAGCACCGCGTCGGCCGGGATGCCGGCCGCGAGCGCGGGGTCGATGTCGACCGATCCGCGGATGGAGGCCGAGGCGGCCGCGGCCGCCGGGGTCCCCGCGGCGGGGGCTGCGCCCGCCGGTGCTGCGGTCGACGCAGCGCCGGCCGATGGCGCGCCTGCCGATGGCGCTCCGGCCGGTGCCGCCGCCGCGCCGGTGCCGCCGCCGGCGCCCGTCTCGGATTCGATGCGCGCGATGATCTCGCCCACCTGGCGGGCCTCCGCCGAATCGGCCTGCATCGCGCCGCGGACCTTGCGCAGCAGTTCGAGGCCGCCGGCCGCGTTGCCGAGCCGATAGCGGGCGATGCCGAGCATCAGCAGCACCTTCGGGTCGGCCGGGTCGGCCCGGTACGCGCGTTCGAGCAGTTCGGCGGGGCGTCCGGAGAAGTCGCCGCCGTTGCCCATCAGCAGGGTCTCGGCGAAGTCGGCGAGCAGGCGTGCATTGCCGGGCATCAGTGCCGCGGCCTTCTCGAAGGCGGCGATCGCCTGGGGCAGGTCGCCCTTGAGCTTGCGGGCCTGGGCCAGCATGCCCCACGCCTCGGCGTCGCCCGGGGCGCCGGCCACGCGCGCGTCGAGTTCGCGCAGCGCCTCGTCGAGGCCCTCGGCGGTCAGCCTTCCCGTGAGCGCCTGCGGATCGACCCCGACGATGCCGGGCGATCCGATCCGGACGTACACCAGCAGCGCCACCGCCGGCACCAGCAGCGCGACGACCGCGGAGAGCAGGTAGCGGGGCCGCGCCTGCGCAGGCGCCGGCCCGGACGCCCCGCGGGCGGCGGCCAGGCGCGCGTCGTCCGGGAACTGCTGCGCGGCTTCGGCGACGAGCTCCTCGAGCGACCGGGCGGCCTCGGCATCGGTCAGACGGCCCGCCTGGCGTTCGGCCTCGATCTCCCGGCGGCGGTCGCGGTAGATGGCCAGCCGCCGGGCCTCGTCGTCGGCCGCGCGCGCCGGGCTGGCCTCCGTGGTGCGCTTCGACAGCAGGGGCCAGGCGACGAACGCGGAGGCTCCGATGCAAAGCAGGGCGATCGCAACCCAGAACGACAGCATGGACTCAGTCAGGGACGTGGAACGTGGACAGTCTGTGGCAGGCGCGCTCGACCCCGGTGCGGTCGGCGCCGGGGTGCGCCACAGCGGTCTGCGTTCCCGGCTGCGGCCGGGCGCGATTGTCTCACAGCCCCACGGGCCGGCCGCGGCGGCGCGCCGACACCCCGGGCGGGTGCAGGGTCAGCGCAGCGCCAGGTCGCCGCGGGCCAGGCGTGCGGTGACCGTGTCGAGGAAGTCGAGGCACGCGGCGAGCTGCGACGTCTCGACGTACTCGTCGGGCTGGTGCGCGACCCGGATCTCGCCCGGGCCGCAGACGATGGTGGGCACGCCGATCTGCTGCAGCATGCCGGCCTCGGTGCCGAAGCTGACGCGGCCCGGCCGTTCGCAGCGGCACAGCGGCATGATCGCCTGCGCCAGGTGCACGTTGCCGCGTTCGTCGAGACCCGGTGCGTCGAGCACCTCCTCGATGCTGATCGCGCATTCGTCGGAGACCGCCCGCATCGCCGGCAGCAGCACCTGGTCGCAGTGACGGCGCACCTCGGCGACGATGTCGGCGGCCGACGCGCCGGGCAGCGCGCGCACTTCGAACAGCACTTCGCAGTCGCGGGCCGTGATGTTGTGCGCGGTGCCGCCCTGGATCATGCCGGCATGGATGCTGCTGTGCGGGAACTCGAATCCGTCGTGACGGCCGGCGTCGTTCAGCCGGCGCTGCATCTCGGTGATGAACGCGACGATCGCCGCGCCGGTCTCGACGGCCGAGACGCCCTGATGGCGCAGGGACGAGTGCACCGAGAAGCCGCGCACCCGCGCCCGGTAGATTGCCGCCCCCTTGTTGGCTACCACGACCTGCATCAGCGTCGGCTCGCCGATGATGCAGGCCGACGGCTTGACCGGCGCGCTCGCCAGGTGGGCGGCCAGCCGGCGCATGCCGCCCATGTTGCTCTCTTCGTTGTAGGACAGGGCCAGGTGCACCGGCGTGCGCAGCCGGGCGGCGACCAGCCGCGGAACGGTTTCGAGGCAGCAGGCGATGAAGCCCTTCATGTCGGCGCTGCCGCGCCCGTACAGGCGGCCTTCGCGGTCGGTGAGCCGGAACGGGTCGCTCGACCAGTCCTGGCCGGCGACCGGCACCACGTCGGAGTGTCCCGACAGCATCAGGCCGGGGACGTCGGTGGGCCCGATCGTGGCGAACAGGTTCGCCTTGCCGGGCTCGTCGCCGTGCTGCACGAGCACCGGGATGCCGTGGTCGTCGAGGCGGTTTGCGACCCAGTCGATCAGCTCGATGTTGCTGCGGCTGCTGACCGTGTCGAAGGCCACCAGCCGTTGCAGCGTGGCGATCGTGCCGGCGACGTTGCCGGGCAGCGGAGAGGAGGTGTGCGCGCTCATCGGGCCAGTGTAGCCGAGGGGATCGCAGGCGGCGGCTTCGACCCCTATACTGCCCCGGCCTTCGACTGATGCAGGGGTCCCGATGAACCTCCCGATGCCTGAGCGTGCGTGCGTCCGCGGCTGGCGCCTGCTGTGCGCGGCGCTGCCGCTGGCGCTGTCGGCGTGCGCGTCGATCCCCGAGGAGCAGTGCGCCAGCGTCGACTGGCGCCGCCTCGGCTACGACGACGGCCGTGCCGGGTACGCCGATACGCGGCTGGCCGAGCACCGCGACGCCTGCAAGGGCGTGGGGGTGGTGCCCGACCAGGCGCGCTGGCTGGCGGGCCGCACCGACGGTCTGCGGGAGTACTGCCAGCTGCCCAACGCCCTCAGTGAAGGGCGCGCGGGCCGCCCGTACCGTGGCGTGTGTCCCGGCCCGCTCGACCCGCCGTTCCGCGACCTGCACGGCGCCGCCTACGCGGTGCACGAGGCGGGGCGCAGGATGCGCGAAGTGGAGTCGACGCTGTCGAGCCGGGAGCGCGAACTGCGAAAGGACAACCTCTCGGACCGTGACCGCAATCGGATCCGCAGCGAGATTCGCGAGCTCGACCGGCGCCGGGATGCCTTGCGGGACGAGCGGTATCGGCGTGAGGCCGAACTCGACCGGGTGCGCGCGCGCCTGGGGCTCTGAACCGCGCGTGCGGGTGCCGAACCGCGCCTGGCGCGTCGTGCGCGCGCCGCGGGCGTCGCCCGATCAGCCCGTTCCCCCTTCCTCCCGGTCGTCGGGCCAGCGCAGGGGATGCGTGCCGGGGCGCACCGAGGGGCGCGGCCATGCGGCCGGCGTGTCGGAGAAGACCGCCGCGTGCCGCAGGGCGACGAGCCGCCCCCAGCCGCTGTCCGAGGTCTCGGCGTAGGGGGCGAAGTCGGCCGCCGGGGCGGAGAAGCCGTCGGTCACGCGCCCGAGCCCGCGCAGCCACAGGCCGGTGCGCGCCAGCGACACGCGCACGTGCCAGCTGCCGCCGTCGTGCTGCTGACGCTGCAGCGCGGCCAGTGCGCCCAGGGCCAGCAGGTAGCCGGAAGCATGGTCGATGATCTGCATCGGCAAGGCCTTCGGCGTGTCGGCGCCGGCGGCCAGCGCCTCGGCGTGGTTGAAGCCCGTGCCCGTCTGGACCAGCGAGTCGAACCCCCGCCGGCCCGCCCAGGGCCCGGTCTCCCCGTAGGCGCTCAGGGACACCACCACCAGGCCAGGCCGCCGCGCCGCCAGGGCTTCCGCGCCGAAGCCCAGCGCCTGCAGCGCGCCGGGCCGGTAGCCCTGCACCAGCACGTGGGTGTCGCGCAGAACGTGCTCGAACGCCGCCCGGTCGGCGGGTGACCGCAGGTCGGCCAGCGCGGACAGCTTGCCGCGGCTGGTGTCGGCGATCGCGTCGATGTTGGGCAGGTGCGGCGCGTTCACCAGCATCACGTCGGCGCCGTAGGCTGCGAGCGCCCGCCCCGCCACCGGCCCGGCCAGGATGCGGGTCAGGTCGAGGACCTTCACCCCGCTCAGGGGTCGCGCGTGCGCGCCGAGCGTCGGCAGCGCACGCGGCGGGGCGTCGCCGATGCGCTCGAGCGCGACCAGCGGCTGCGCGGCGACGGCGGCCGCGTGCGGGTGACGGTCCCAGGCGTCGAAGCTGCGCAGCGCGGACACCACCATTCCCGCCTCGGCGGCCGACTGCTCGAACGCGAACGGGTCGCGCTGCGCCAGCGCGCGCGTCACGTCGTCGCGCGACGCCGTCTCGCCCGGCGGCAGGCCCAGCAGCCGCAGGGCACCGTCGCGGTGATGCGGGAAGTTCGCATGGATGCGCACCCAGCCGTCGCCGCACCGGTAGAGGCCGGAATACTTCTCCCAGATCGACGGCACGCGTCCGTCGATCGAGAACCAGTTGCAGCATTCGTACGCTGCATGACGCATGTCGACCGAGATCTGCTGCCGCCGGCCGTTGCGCAGCAGGCCGGTGCGGGCGGCCGCCAGTGCGGCGCCCGCGATCGTCACCTGCGCCGCGGTGCCGACCCGGAAGGACGAGGGCAGGATCGGTTCCGCGCCGGTCAGCGCCACGTCGTCCAGGGCGTCGGCCTCCAGGGACAGCGACGCCCACAGGGACGCCAGCGCCTGGCGCGCGGTTCCGGTGTCACCGTGGGGTGTCTCGTGCATCGCGTCCTCCGTCTCGTGCCGAGTGACCGGGATCAGTGCGGGTTCAGGAAGCGGCGCAGCGCCCGCGCCGTGTGGGTGTCGTCGCGCCCGGCCAGCCGGGCGGGCGTGCCGGCGCCCACGATGCGGCCGCCGCCCGACCCGCCTTCGGGGCCGAGATCGACGATCCAGTCGGCCTCGGCCCAGATGTCGAGATTGTGTTCCACAACGACCAGCGTGTTGCCCGCCTCGACCAGCCGGTGCAGCACGCGGATCAGCCGTTCGACGTCGGCCATGTGCAGCCCGACCGTCGGCTCGTCGAGCACGTACAGGGTGTGCGGATCGGCCGGCAGCGGCCTGCCCGCGGCGATCGCGCGCTCGCGCGCCCGGGCGCGTGCGGCCAGCAGCTTCGGGTCGGACGCCTCGTCGCCTTCCCCGCGCAGCCGCACCTTCGACAGCTCGGTCACCAGCTTGATCCGCTGCGCCTCGCCGCCCGACAGCGTCGGACTCGGCTGGCCCAGGGTCAGGTAGCCCAGGCCGACGTCCTGGAGCAGCTTCAGCGGATGCGACACCGGCGGATGCGCGGCGAAGAACTCCAGCGCCTCGTCGACGCTCATGTTCAGCACGTCGCCGATCGATCGTCCGCGCAGGGTCACGTCCAGCGTTTCGCGGTTGAAGCGCGCACCGCGGCAGACGTCGCAGGGCACCTTCACGTCCGGCAGGAAGTTCATCTCCACCGTCTGCTGCCCCTGGCCGTCGCAGGCGGGGCAGCGGCCGTCGCCGGCGTTGAAGCTGAAGCGACCGGGGCCGTAGCCGCGCACGCGTGCCTCGGTGGTGTCGGCGAACAGCCTGCGGATCGTGTCCCAGAAGCCCACGTAGGTGGCCGGGCACGAGCGCGGTGTCTTGCCGATCGGCGTCTGGTCGACCTCGAGCACGCGGGTGATCGACTGCCAGTCGGCGACGCCGGCCACGCCGCGCAGGGCGGGCGACGGGGCCTTGCGGTTGCGGGCCGACACCAGCGCCGACACGCTGGCCAGCAGCACGTCGCGGGCCAGCGTCGACTTGCCCGACCCGGACACGCCGGTCACGACGGTGAGGCGCCCGAGCGGGATGCGGGCATCGACGTGATCGAGGTTGTGGAGGGTCGCGTCCTGCAGCTGCAGCCAGGTCGTGCCCGCATCTTCGTCGGGCGGCGTGCGCGGCGGCGTCAGCGGGTGGACCAGCGGCGTGCGCAGGAAGCGCCCGGTCAGGCTGTCGGGGCTGTTCAGCAGGGCGTCGAGGGATCCGCTGGCGATCACCCGTCCGCCGCGTCGACCGGCGCCGGGCCCGATGTCGATCAGGTGGTCGGCGCGCCGGATCGTGTCCTCGTCGTGCTCCACGACCAGCAGCGTGTTGCCCTTGTTGCGCAGGTTCTCGAGCGTGTCGAGCAGGATGCGGTTGTCGTTCGGGTGCAGCCCGATCGTCGGCTCGTCGAGCACGTAGCACACCCCCTGCAGGTTGGAGCCGAGCTGCGCGGCCAGGCGGATGCGCTGCGCTTCGCCGCCCGACAGTGTCGGCGCGCCGCGGTCCAGCGCCAGGTACCCCAGGCCGACGTCGCCCAGGAAGCCCAGGCGCGAGCGGATCTCGGCCAGCACGTCGCGCGCGATCTCGGCCTCGCGGCCGTCGAAGCGCAGCGCTTCGAGCCAGTGTGCGCAGGCGCCGACCGGCATCGCGGTCAGCTCGGCGATCGACAGCCCGTGCAGGCGCACCGCAAGGGCGACCCGGTTCAGGCGCTGACCGGTGCACGCGCCGCAGACCAGCTGCTCCTCCGGGGGCGCGGCCGCCGCGTCGGGATCGCCGGCCGCGGCCGCTTCGCCGAGCACCTGGTCGGCGAGGCGTTCGGCCAGCACGCCGATGGCGCCGCTGGTGCTGTCCTCGTCGCTGCGGTTGCGTTCGTCGAGCTTGGGCACGTAGGGCAGCCGCACGCCGGTGCCGATGCAGTGCGGACACCAGCCGATCTTGGAGTTGAAGGAGAACAGGCGCGGATCGAGCTCCGGGAAGCTGGTGCCGCAGCCGGAGCAGGCGCGCTTCGTCGAGAACAGCCGCGTCGACAGGCCGGTGGCGCTGGCCACGTATGCCTGGGCGTCGCCCGCGCGCACGGCGTCCTGCAGCGCGCCGAGCGGGCCGGCCACCATCACCAGGCCGCGGCCGAGTTCCAGCGCCCGGCGCAAGGCATCGCGCAGCGCGGGCTCGTCGGCCGGGTCGACCACGAGGTCGGCGACCGGCAGCTCGATGTTGTGCTCGACGAAGCGGTCGATGCGCGGAAACTTCGCGGTCGGCAGGAAGGCGCCATCCACGCGCAGGTGCTCGAAGCCCTTGGCGTTCGCCCATTTCGCGAGGTCGGTGTACACCCCCTTGCGGGCCACCACGAGCGGGGCGAGCAGGCCGACGTGCTGGCCGCGGTAGTCGCGCATGATGCGCGCGGCGATCGCGTCGAAGCTCTGGGGCTCGATCGGAATGCCGCAGTCCGGGCAGTGCTGGCGGCCGATCTTCACGTAGAGCAGACGCAGGAAGTGGTAGATCTCGGTCAGCGTCGCGACGGTGCTCTTGCGTCCGCCGCGGCTGGTGCGCTGCTCGATCGCAACCGTGGGCGGGATGCCGAACACGCCGTCCACGTCGGGCCGTGACGACGGCTGCACGAACTGCCGTGCATAGGCGTTCAGCGACTCGAGGTAGCGGCGCTGCCCTTCGCCGAACACCACGTCGAACGCCAGCGTCGACTTGCCCGAGCCGGACACGCCGGTGATCACCGTGAACGCGTCGCGCGGGATGTCGACGTCGACGTTCTGCAGATTGTGCTCGCGGGCGTTGTGCACGAAGATCGATCGGCGCGCGCGCTCGCGCCACGCCGACTGCAGTGCCGCACCGGCGTCGGCGGCCACCAGCGCACCGGCCGTTCCGGTGCCGGCGATGACGGGTGC
>JAKOZZ010000015.1 GCA_029779755.1 Pseudomonadota bacterium | reverse complement strand
GTTCTTCAGGCCGGGCATCTCGTACATGCTGTCGAGCAGCACCTGCTCGAGGATCGAGCGCAGCCCGCGTGCTCCGGTCTTGCGCTTGAGCGCCTTGCGCGCGATCGCCTGCAGCGCCGCCGGCCGCACCTCGAGTTCGACGCCTTCCATCATGAACAGCTTCTGGTACTGCTTGATCAGCGCGTTCTTGGGCTCGATGAGAATCTCGACCAGCACCGCCTCGTTGAGCTCGTCGAGCGTGGCGATGACCGGCAGCCGGCCGACCAGCTCGGGAATGAGGCCGAACTTGACCAGATCCTCGGGCTCGACCTCACGCAGCACTTCACCAACCGCCCGATCGCTCGACGAACGCACCTCGGCACCGAAGCCGATGCCCGAACGCTCGGAGCGGTTGCGGATGACCTTGTCGAGGCCGTCGAACGCGCCGCCGCAGATGAACAGGATGTTGGTCGTGTCGATCTGCACGAAGTCCTGGTTCGGATGCTTGCGCCCACCCTGCGGGGGCACCGAGGCCACCGTGCCTTCGATCAGCTTGAGCAGCGCCTGCTGCACGCCCTCGCCCGACACGTCGCGCGTGATGGACGGGTTGTCGGACTTGCGGGAGATCTTGTCGATCTCGTCGATGTAGACGATGCCGCTCTGCGCCTTCTCGACTTCGTAATTGCAGTTCTGAAGCAGCTTCTGGATGATGTTCTCGACGTCCTCGCCCACGTAGCCGGCTTCGGTGAGCGTGGTGGCGTCGGCGATCACGAAGGGGACGTTGAGCAGACGCGCGAGGGTCTGTGCGAGCAGGGTCTTGCCGGAACCGGTGGGACCGACCAGCAGGATGTTGCTCTTGGCGAGCTCGACGTCGTCCTTCTTGCCCTTGTGACGCAGCCGCTTGTAGTGGTTGTACACCGCCACCGCGAGGATGCGCTTGGCCTTGTGCTGGCCGATCACGTACTGATCGAGGATCGCGCAGATCTCGGCCGGCGTGGGCAGGCCCGTGCGACCTTCGCCGGACTGCGCGTCGCCCTGGGTCTCGTCACGGATGATGTCGTTGCAGAGTTCGATGCACTCGTCGCAGATGAACACCGACGGGCCGGCGATCAGTTTGCGGACTTCATGCTGGCTCTTGCCGCAGAACGAGCAGTACAGCAACTTCTCGCTCGAACCCTTCTTCTCTGACATGTGATCTCCGGCCGCGTGGCGTCAGGCGCCGTCGCTGCGGTTTGCCAGCACCTTGTCGATGAGGCCGTAGCTTACCGCATCTTCCGCGGACATGAAGTTGTCACGATCCGTGTCCTTCGCGATGCGATCGACCGGCTGGCCGGTCTTTTCGGCGAGGATGCCGTTGAGGCGTTCGCGCAGGTACAGGATCTCGCGCGCCTGGATCTCGATGTCCGACGCCTGACCCTGCGCACCGCCCGAAGGCTGGTGGATCATGATGCGCGAATTCGGCAGCGCATAGCGCTTGCCCTTCGCGCCGGCGGCCAGCAGGAACGCGCCCATGCTCGCGGCGATGCCCATGCACAGCGTGCTGATGTCGGGCTTGATGAACTGCATCGTGTCGTACATCGCGAGCCCGGCCGACACCGAACCGCCGGGCGAGTTGATGTAGAACGAGATGTCCTTGTCCGGGTTCTCGGACTCGAGGAACAGCATCTGCGCGACCACCAGGTTGGCGGTCTGGTCCATCACGGGGCCGACGAGGAAGATCACGCGCTCGCGCAGCAGGCGCGAGTAGATGTCGTACGCGCGCTCGCCGCGGCCGCTCTGCTCGATCACGATCGGCACCATGCCCAGGCCCTGGGGATCCTGCCGCTGCGACAGGTGGGCGTTGACGAGATCCTCGACGATGCTGTTGAAGGTCATGTGCGAACTCCGCTGGATGTGTGCTGGACGTGTCGGGTGGAAGCGCTTCGGCGCGCGGCGCCTGGAAACACGGCGGTGATCAGCCCTGCCCCATCAGCTCGTCGAAGCCGAGCACCGTGTCGTTGACCTTGGCACCGGCCAGCGCCCAGTCGACGACGTTCTGCTCGACGACGATCGCCTCGACTTCGGCGAGACGGTTGCGGTCGCTGAAGTAGTAGCGGATCAGTTCGGCCGGGTTCTCGTACGACTGCGCGAACTCCTCGATCTGCTTGCGGATCTGGTCGGGCTTGGCCTGCAGGCCGTTGACCTTGACGATCTCGGCGACGATCAGACCCAGGCGCACGCGCTTCTCGGCCTGTTCCTTGAACGCGTCCGGCGGCACCGGGATGTTCTTGATGTCCATGCCGCGCTGCTTCAGGTCGTTGAGCGCGCGCTCGGTGAGCTCGCGGCCTTCCGCCTCGACCAGCGCCGTGGGCAGGGCGATGTCGGCCAGCTTGGGCAGCGCCTCCATCACCGACGCCTTGGTGCGGGCACGCACGCGCTGCGCGACTTCGCGCTCGAGATTCGCGCGGATGTCGGCGCGCATCTTGTCCAGATCGCCGTCGGCCACGCCCAGCTGGGTGGCGAACGCGGCATCGAGCTCAGGCAGACGCGGCTGCTCGACGGCCTTCACGGTGACCTTGAACTCGGCGGTCTTGCCGGCCAGCTCGGCGGACCCGTAGTCGGCCGGGAAGGCCACCGGGAACGTGCGCTCTTCGCCGGCCTTGGCGCCGCGCACGCCGTTCTCGAAGTCGGGCAGCATGCGGCCGGCGGCCAGCTCGAACGGGAAGTCGTTGGCGCTGCCGCCCTCGAAGGCGACGCCGTCGAGCGTGCCGACGAAGTCGATCGTCACGCGGTCGCCGTCCTGCGCGGCGCGGTCCGCCGGCTCCCAGGTGACGCGCTGCTTGCGCAGGATGTCGATGGTCTTGTCGACCTCGGCGTCGCCGACGCTGCACTGCACGCGCTCGACCTCGAGCGCGCCCAGGTCACCCAGCACGATCTCGGGATAGACCTCGAACGTGGCGTTGAACGCGACCTGGCCTTCGGCGGCGTCCTGGCGCGGCTCGATCTGCGGCTGGCCGGCCACGCGGAGATTGTGCTCGGCCACCGCGTCGGAGAATGCCTTCGAGACGGAATCGCCGAGCACCTCCGAGTGCACCTGGGGACCGTACGACTGCTCGATCATCTTCATCGGCACCTTGCCGGGACGGAAGCCGGCCATCTTGACGGTGCGGGAGAGCTTGCGCAGGCGCGCACCGACCTCCTGTTCGACGTCGGACAGCGTCACTCCGATGGAGAGGCGTCGTTGCAGGGGGCCGAGCGATTCGAGTTGGGTTGCCATCGTGTTCAAGGGTGTGTGGTCGTAGGTTGCCGGGACCGGCGGGCGGACACCGGCGACGATTGTGCGCGATAGAGCGTTTTCTGCGATCCGGCGGGGCGACTGACCCGCCTGGTGCGGCCGAAAGGACTCGAACCTTCACGCCTTGCAGCGCCAGGACCTAAACCTGGTGCGTCTACCAATTCCGCCACGGCCGCGAAAACCGTCGATTGTAATCCATGCCGCTGCCCCCCGGCGGACGGCCCGATCGGTGCCGGCGTCGACGGACGGACGACCCCGTCCCGGCCGAGGCGCTCAGGCCGCCGGCCGGATCCGGTTCCAGGTCACGTACAGCGCGGGCACGAACACGATCGTGAGCACGGTGGCCACGACCAGCCCGCCCATGATCGCGAACGCCATCGGGCCCCAGAGCACGTCGCGCGACAGCGGCACCATCGCAAGCACCGCCGCCGCCGCCGTCAGGCAGATCGGCCGGAAGCGGCGCACCGCCGATTCGCGCACCGCGGCCCAGGGGGGCGAACCGGCTTCGATGTCCTGACGGATCTGGTCGACCAGGATGACGGTGTTGCGCATGATCATGCCGCCGAGCGCGATCGTGCCGAGCATCGCGACGAAGCCGAACGGCTTGGCGAACGCCAGCAGCGCGGCGGCCACGCCGACGATGCCCAGCGGCGCCGTCACCAGCACCATCAGGGTGAGTGAGAATCGCTGCAGCTGGATCATCAGCAGGCCGACGATCAGCGCGAGCACCAGCGGCATGCCGGCGGCGATCGAACTCTGCGCCTTCACGTTCTCCTCGTACGGTCCGCCGATCTCGATGCGGTAGCCCGCCGGCAGGCCGGCACGCAGCGCCGCGAGCCGCGCATCGATCGCCACCGCGACGTCGGGCGCCTGCACGCCCTCGACGAGGTCGGCCCGGACCGTCAGCGTGGGCACCCGCGAGCGGCGCCACAGGATCGGCTCTTCCATCACGTCGGTGACGGTGGCGATCTGCGACAGAGGCACCGAGCGGCCGAGCGCGGTCTGCACCTGCAGGTTCGGCAGGTTGGCGAGGCTGGCCCGCTCGCCCGGCGGCGCGCGCATCACCACCTCGATCAGCCGGTCGCGCTCGCGGTAGGTGCCCAGGGTCGCCCCCGACACGGCCGCGCCCACCGCACGCGCCACCTGCGCAGAGCTGAGCCCGATCGCACGCGCCTTGTCCTGGTCGACGTCGATCCGCACCGCCGGCGAGCGCTCCCCCCAGTCGGCGTGGGCATCCAGCGTGTGCCGGTCGGCACGCACGATCGCGGCCACCTCGTCGCCGATGCGCTTGAGCTGCATCGGGTCGGGCCCCATCACCCGGAACTGCACGGGATAGGCGACCGGCGGGCCGAGCGGCGTGCGGAACGCCCGCGCGCGGATGCCGACGAAGTCGCGCTCGAGGATCTCGCGCAGGCGCACGACCGCGCGGTCGCGCCCCGCCACGTCGCGGGTGAGGATCACGAACTGCGCGAAGTTCGGCCGGAACAGCTGCTGGTCCAGCGACAGGTAGTAGCGCGGCGAGCCGTTGCCGACGTAGCCCACGTAGGTGTCGATGTCCGGATCCTTCGCCAGGTGGGCCTCCAGGCGCTGCGACGCCCGCTCGGTGGCGGCATGGCTCGCGCCTTCCGGCAGCCACATCTCGACGAGGATCTCGGTGCGGTTCGACGACGGGAAGAACTGCTTCTCGGTGGCCTGCATGCCGACCACGCCGAGGGCGAAGACCCCGACCGTGGCGAGCAGCGTCCACCAGCGACGCCGCATGCAGGCCTCGATCAGCGCGCGCAGCGCCCGGTAGAACCGCGTGTCGAAGAGCTCGTGGTACTCGTCGGCGTGCGGCTTGAGCAGGCGGCTGCCGATGAACGGCGTGACCGTGACCGCGGCGATCCAGGACACCAGCAGCGCGATCGTGACCACCGAGAAGATCGCGAACGTGTATTCGCCGGTGGTCGAGCGCGCGGTGGCGATCGGCAGGAAACCGGCCGCGGTGATCAGCGTGCCGGTGAGCATAGGGAAGGCCGTGCTGGTGTACGCGAAGGTGGCGGCCGCGAAGGTGTCGAACCCCTCCTCGATCTTGCGGGCCATCATCTCGACCGCGATCATCGCGTCGTCGACCAGCAGGCCGAGCGCGATCACCAGCGCTCCGGTCGAGATGCGGTGCAGGTCGATGCCGAAGTACGCCATCACCAGGAACGTGCCGGCCAGCACCAGCGGGATCGTCAGGGCCACCACCGTGCCGGCGCGCAGGCCCAGGCTCAGGAAGCTGACGGCGAGCACGATCGCCACCGCCTCGAGCAGCGAGCGCATGAACAGGCCCACCGCGTCCTTCACGATACGGGGCTGATCGGACACCTTCGCGTATTCGATCCCGACCGGCAGGTCGGCGCGCAGGCGCTGCATCTCGGCGTCCAGGTCACGGCCCAGCTGCAGCACGTCGCCGCGCGGCGTCATCGACACCGCGAGGCCGATCGCCTGGCGGCCCTTGAAGCGCATCGTCGACACCGGCGGATCGGCATAGCCCCGGGTCACGCGGGCGATGTCGCCCAGGCGCAGGCTGCGACCGCCGACCCCCAGCCGCAGCGCCTGCACGTCGGCCACCGAGTCGAACTGCCCGGTGACCCGCAGCGGCACCGCGCGCGCGTCGCCCTGCACCGCGCCGGCGGGCGCCACCACGTTCTGGGCCTGCAGCTGGCTGGCGATCTGTGTCGGGTCGATGCCGAGCGTGGCCAGCGTCTGGGGCGAAAGCTCGACGTAGATGCGCTCGTCGACCGTGCCGACCAGCTCGATCTTCTGCACGTTGGGCAGGCGCAGCAGCTCCTGGCGCACGTCCTCGACCGCGTCGCGCAGCCGGGCCGGCGACAGGCCGTCGCCGGTGAACGCGTAGATCGTGCCGAACACGTCGCCGAACTCGTCGTTGTAGAACGGGCCGACGACCTCGGCCGGCAGCGTCGCACGGATGTCGCCGACCTTCTTGCGCACCTGGTACCAGATCTGCGGCACCTCCTTCGCGGGAGCGGTGTCGAGCAGCTCCAGCACGATCAGCGACTCGCCGGGCTTCGAGTAGCTGCGCGTCCACTTGAAGTACGGCGTCTCCTGCAGCTTCTTCTCGATGCGGTCGGTGATCTGCCGGTCGACCTGCTCGGTGGTCGCGCCGGGCCACAGCGTGCGGATGACCATCGCGCGGAACGTGAAGTCGGGGTCTTCCCGCTGCCCGAGCTGGAAGAACGCCACGGCGCCGGCCAGCGCCACCAC
>JAKOZZ010000113.1 GCA_029779755.1 Pseudomonadota bacterium | reverse complement strand
GGTGCATGATGAGGCTTTGATCTTCGATCCTCCATCATGGCCACCCTGTCCGACGTCACCACCGTCGACTTCTCCGGCGACCGCCGGGTCGATGCCCTGCTGCACCTCAGCGCGAGCTGGAACCACCTGCTGCCGGCGCGCACCACCCTCTACTACACGTTCGACCTGAGCGAGAGCGCCGGCATCCTGCCCGGCGCCGATACCGCGTTCAACACGGCGCAGCGTGCGGCCGCGGCGTCGGTCCTGGCCCACGTGACCAGTGTCACCGGCATCCGCTTCTCGGAGGTGGGCAGCGCCGCGCAGGCCGATTTCCACTTCGCCGCGACCGACGTGGCAGGCGCGACCACGTCCGGCAAGACCGAGACCAGCTGGGGCTACTCGTACACGACACCGGGGGAGGTCCTCACCGCGTATCGCGCCGAGGCCTACGTGTTCCTCGACAACGCCGAGTGGGCGTCGATCAACACCACCCCCACGGCGGGCAGCGCCGGCTACGAAGTGCTGCTGCACGAGATCGGCCATGCCCTGGGCCTCGGACATCCGTTCGAAGGCCCGAACGCACTGCCGGCCGCCGAGGACAACACCGGCAACACGGTGATGTCGTACACGCACGTGGGCGCTTCCAAGAGCACGTTCCAGTCGTACGACCTGCTGGCGCTGCGCTGGATCTACGGCGAGGACGGTCTGGGCGGGACCTGGGGCTGGAATTCCGCGAACGGTCCGTCGCTCACGCTGGTGCCGGTGGTGCGCGACGTGTTCGGCACGTCCGGCGGCGACACGCTCGTCGACACCTCGGGCCCGGCGCGCCTGTTCGGACTGGCCGGCGACGACCGGCTGCAGGGCGGCAGCGGCGACGACACGCTCGACGGCGGCACCGGCACCGACACCGCCGTGTATGCCGGCGCCGCAGGCGGCTACCGCGTCGCACACACCGGCGCCGGCTGGACGGTTACCGACCGCGACGGCGGCGACGGCGTCGACACCCTCACTGGCATCGAGCGGCTCGACTTCACCGACCGCGACTTCGAGCTGGTCGCGCCGCGGATCACCGTGGTGCCGTCGTACGGCGCCTTCGACAGCTTCCTGTTCGACCCGGTCTACTACACGCTGCAGACCGCCGACCTGGTGCCGGCGCTGTCACTGGCCGGCGCCTGGGCGCACTACGCCGGATCCGGCGCCGCGTCCGGGCAGGCGCCCAATGCCTGGTTCGACGCGGGCTGGTACGAGAACCGGTGGCCGGACCTGACGCCCCTGAACCTGGACGCCCTCACCCTCTTCCGGCACTTCAACCTGTACGGCGTGTGGGAGGGGCGTGCGCCCGGCCCGGCGTTCGCGACCTTCGACGGCACGCGCTACCTGCGCGACAACCCCGACGTGGCCGCCTATGTCGATGCGTACGTGGACGACTTCCTGGGCAGCCGCTCGAACGGCGCGATCGCGCACTACATCCTGTACGGGGCGAACGAGCAGCGGATCGCCTACGACCACGCGGGCCAGGCGATCAGGCTGGACTACGCGTTCGACCTGGGGGCCTGAACGCGCGCGGCGGTCAGACGCCGCCCTTCGGGTGCGTGGGATCCACCCACAGCACCGTCTGGGGCTTCTCGACCGGCTCGATGTCGAGGTTGACCGCCACTGCCTCGCCGTCGCTGCGGCACAGCACGCACTCGAGCACTTCGGTGGGGCTGGCGTTGATCTCCTGGTGCGGCACGTACGGCGGCACGTAGATGAAGTCGCCCGGGCCGGCCTCGGCGGTGAACTCGAGGTGCTCGCCCCAGCGCATGCGCGCGCGGCCCTTGACGATGTAGATCACGCTCTCGAGCGGGCCGTGGTGGTGCGCGCCGGTCTTGGCGTCCGGATGGATGTGCACCGTGCCCGCCCACAGCTTCTGCGCGCCGACCCGCGCGAAGTTGATCGCGGCCTTGCGGTCCATGCCGGGCGTCTGCGCGGTGTTGGCGTCGAGCTGGTTGCCCGGGATCACCCGGACGCCGTCGTGCTTCCAGTCGGAGGAATGCGAATGGGTGTGGTCTGCGCTCATGGACTGCCCCTGAGATGCGTTGATCGAGGCCGCGGAGAATAGACGATTGCCGGGCGGTGCGCAGCAACCGGGAGTCGGATGCGCTCAGGGCGGGATGCCCAGCCGCCGGTACAGCGCGCCGAGCTCGGCGCGCAGCACCGGATACCGCATCGCCAGGGCGCCGGTCACCAGCAGGCAGACCAGCCCGTAGCCGGCCAGCGACCACTGCACGCCGAAGCGCTGCGCCAGCACGCCCAGCGACAGGCTGCCCAGCGGCATCACCCCGAGGAAGCACATCATGTAGATGGACACGACACGCGCGCGCAGCCGGTCCTCGACGATGCTCTGGAGCACGGTGTTGATGCCGGCCCCCACCACCACCATCGAGAAGCCGATCACCGCGAGCGCGGGCATCGCGATCCACACCCGCGGGCTGGCGGCGAACAGCAGCAGCGCCGCGCCGCCGATCGGCGCCACCAGCGTGACGATGCGCGCCAGGCCGCGGATCGACCCGCGCGCGGCGAGCATCGTCGTGCCCACCAGCGCGCCCGCGCCCGCGCAGCTGATCAGCAGGCCCTGCAGCTGCGCGCCACCGCCGAACACGTCGCGCGCGAACGCCGGCATCATCGACTGGTAAGTGGGCAGCGCAAACGACGCCATCAGCAGGCTGGCGATCAGCATGCGCGCCGGCACGCAGTGCCACACCCACGAGAACCCCTCGCGCAGCTCGTGCAGCACGCCGGTGGGCGTGGACGCCGCACGCGACGGCGGCAGCACCCACAGCGCCGGCAGCACCGCCAGGTACGACAGCGCGTTCACCGCGAAGCAGCCGCCCTCGCCCAGCACGCCCAGCAGCAGCCCGGCGACGGCCGGGCCGATGAAGCGGCCGAGATTCATGATCGCGGAGTTGAGTGCGATCGCATTGGGCAGGTCTTCGCGCCCGCCGGTCATCACCGGCAGCAGCGACTGGCGCGCCGGCGCATCGAAGGCCCAGGTGAGCCCGTAGAGCAGCGACAGCGCGACGATGTGCTCGACGCGCAGCGTGCCGGTCAGGCTGAGCACCGCGAGCAGCACCGCCTGCGCCATCTGCGTCGACTGGGTGACCAGCACCACGGTGCGGCGGTCGAAGCGGTCGACGAACACGCCGGCGAACGGCGCCACGACCAGCATCGGGATGTTGCTCGCGAACGCCACCAGGCCCAGCATCTCGGTGGAGCCGGTCAGCCGGTAGACGGTCCAGCCGAGCGCGATCTGCTGCGTCCAGAACCCGACGATCGACACCGTCTGCCCCAGCACGAACAGGCGGAACGGCCGATGGCGCAGCGATCGGAAGGTGTCGGGGGAGAGGAAGCGCACGCGACGAGTGTACCGGGGGGTGCGCGCCCGCGGCGCGGGTCGGCGAGACCTCGCGCCGGGCGCCCGCAGCGTCAGCCGGCGCCCGGCCCGGCGGCGCCGGGCGTGCGCGCGAACATCCGCTTCACGCGCTGCCAGCCGCGCTCGACGTCGTCGACCAGCGTGTAGACGACCGGGATCACCAGCAGGCTGAGGAACGTGGACGTGATCAGCCCGCCGATCACCGCGATCGCCATCGGGCTGCGGAACGACGGATCGGCTGCGCCGGTGCCGACCGCGATCGGCAGCATGCCGGCGCCCATCGCGATGGTGGTCATCACGATCGGACGTGCGCGCTTGTGGCAGGCGTCCATCATCGCGTCGAAGCGGCTCATGCCGTGGTCGCGCCGCGCGACGATCGCGTACTCGACGAGCAGGATCGAGTTCTTGGTGGCGATGCCCATCAGCATGATGAGCCCGATCAGCGAGGGCATCGAGAAGCTCTTGCCGGCCAGCAGCAGCGCCACGAACGCGCCGCCCAGCGACAGCGGCAGCGCGGCCAGGATCGTGACCGGCTGCAGGAAGTCGCGGAACAGCAGCACCAGCACGATGTAGATGCACAGCACGCCGGTGAGCATCGCCAGCGCGAAGCTGGCGAACAGCTCGCCCATCACCTCGGCGTCGCCGATCTCGATCTGGCGCACGCCCGGCGGCAGGTTGCGGATGCTGGGCAGGGCCTGCGCCGCGCGCGTGACCTCGCCCAGCGGCTGGCCCGACAGCTCGATCTCGAAGTTCACGTTGCGCGACCGGTCGTACCGGTCGATGACGGCCGGGCCGCTGGAGACCTCGAGCTTCGCCACCTGGCCGATCATCACCGGCCCGGCGTCCGGACGCGCACCGGGCACGGCCAGCCGCTCGAGCAGCGCCAGGTCGTTGCGGGCATCCGACTGCAGCCGCACCACCACCGGCACCTGGCGCTGCGACAGGTTCAGCTTGGGCAGGGCGACGTCGTAGTCGCCGACCGTGGCGATGCGCAGCGTCTCGCCGATGGCCGCGGTGGTCACGCCGAGGTCGGCCGCGCGTGCGAAGTCGGGCCGCACGGCGATCTCCGGGCGCACCAGCGCGGCGCTGGACGCGATGCTGCCCAGGCCCGGGATGGTGCGCAGGTCGCGCTCGACGTCGCGCGCGGCGGTGGCCAGCGCCTGCGGATCGTCGCCGGTCAGCACCAGGATGTACTTCTCGCCGGAGCCGCCGAGACCGACCTTGGTGCGGGCACCGGGCAGCTGCGTGAGGGCCTCGCGCATCCGCTGCTCGATCACCTGCTTGCGCACCGGCCGCTCGGTGCGCTCGGTGAGCAGCACGGTGAGCGTCGCCTTGCGCACCTCGCTCACCCCCTGAGGCGCGAACGGGTCGGTGCCGGCCGAGCCGCCCCCGATCGTCGTGTACACGCTGCGCACGTGCTCGACGCCGGCGATGAGCTCGCGTGCGCGGTCGGCCGCGGCGCGGGTCTGCGCGAGCGTCGACCCGGGCGGCAGCTCGACGTACACCTGGGTCTGCGACAGGTCGTCGGGCGGGATGAACCCGGTCGGCAGCAGCGGGATCAGCGCGATCGACCCCGCGAAGAAGGCGGCCGACGCGATCATCGTGAGCAGCCGGTGCCGCAGGCACCAGCCGGCGAAGCGCATGTACGCGCGCATCGTCGGGCCGTCGCCGCCGCCGTGCGCGGCGGCCGGCTTCAGCAGGTAGGCCGACATCATCGGCGTGAGCACCCGCGCCACCACCAGCGACGCGAACACCGCCAGCGCCGCGGTCCAGCCGAACTGCTTGAAGAACTTGCCCGCGATGCCGCTCATGAAGGCGGTGGGCAGGAACACCGCGATCAGCGTGAACGTCGTCGCGATCACCGCCAGCCCGATCTCGTCGGCCGCCTCCATCGCGGCCTGGAACGGCGTCTTGCCCATGCGCAGGTGGCGCACGATGTTCTCGACCTCGACGATCGCGTCGTCGACCAGGATGCCGATCACCAGCGACAGCGCCAGCAGCGTGACGACGTTGATCGAGAAGCCGAGGTAGTGCATGCCGATGAAGGCCGGGATCACCGACAGCGGCAGCGCCACCGCCGACACGAACGTCGCCCGCCAGTCGCGCAGGAACAGCAGCACCACGACGACGGCCAGGAACGCGCCTTCGTACAGCAGCAGCATCGAGCCGCGGAACTCCTCGGCCACCGGCGTCACGAAGTCGAACGCCTCGGTGATGCGCAGGTCGGGATGCGCGGCGCGCAGTTCGTCGAGGGCGGCGTGCACGCCGGCGCCCACCTCGAGTTCGCTGGCACCGCGGCTGCGCGTGACCTCGAAGCCGACCACCGGCCTGCCGTCGAGCAGCGCCATCGAGCGCGGCTCGGCGACGGTGTCGCGCACGGAGGCGATGCGGTCCAGACGCACGTGCCGCCCGCCCGACAGCGCGATCTCGATGCCGGCCAGCGCCTCGGCGGTGGTGACGGTGCCGAGCGTGCGCACCGGCTGCTCGCCACCGCCGAGGTCGGCGCGTCCGCCCGCGCTCTCCTGCTGCACCTGGCGCAGCTGGCGCGACACCTCGGCCGCCGTGATGCCGAGCGCCTGCAGGCGCAGCGGGTCGAGCGCCACGCTCACCTCGCGCGTGACGCCGCCCACCCGGTTGACCGCGCCCACGCCGCGCACGGACAGCAGCCGCCTGGCGATCGTGTCGTCGACGAACCACGACAGCGACTCGTCGTCCATGCCGTCGGCGGCGACCGTGAACGCGAGCACGGGAGTGCCGGCCAGGTCGAGCTTGGTGACGATGGGATCGCGCAGGTCGCCCGGCAGTTCGGCACGCACCCGCGACACCGCCGAGCGCACGTCGTCGACCGCCTCCTGCACCGGCTTCTCGAGCCGGAACTCGACGGTGATGGTGACGCCGCCGTCCTGCACCTTGCTGTAGATGTGCTTGACGCCCTGCAGCGACGCGACCGAGTTCTCGATGCGCCGCGCCACGTCGGTCTCGAGCTGGGCGGGCGACGCGCCGGGCAGCGACGCGCTCACGTTGACGGTCGGCAGGTCGAGGTCCGGGAAGTTCTGGACCTTCATCGACAGGAACGCGTTGATGCCGCCGAAGCTCAGCAGCACGAACAGCATCAGCGCCGGAATCGGGTTCCGGATGCACCAGGCGGAGACGTTCACCGGCGCACCACCCGGACGACGTCGCCGTCGGCGAGGAAGGCGGCGCCGGCGGCCACCACGGTGTCGTCGGCCTTCAGGCCCGACACGATCTCGACGCGGTTCTCGGCGCGGCGGCCGAGCTGCACCTTGACGCGCGACACGCGGGCCTGGTCGCCTTCGGTCGGCGCGACGCGGAACACGTAGGCGAAACCGTCGCGCAGCGCGACCGCCTCCTGCGGCAGGCTCAGCGCGGCCTGCTCGCCGAGACCGAACTCGCCGCGCGCGAACATCCCGGGGCGCAGACCGCGGCGTGCGGCGTCGGGCAGGTCGACGTACACCAGCGCGTTGCGCGACTGCGGGTCGACGGTCGGCCCGAGCACGCGCACCGTGCCGGCGGCGGTGCCCGCGCCTTCCGCGGTGACCAGCACCGGGGTGCCGGGCTTCAGCCGGCCGAGCTCGGACGCCGTGACCTCGGCGCGCCACTCCAGCCGGTTGCGCCGGATCAGGCGGAACAGCTCCTGCCCGGGGGCGACGACCGCCCCCAGCGTGGCCGCGCGCGCCGAGATCACCCCGTCGTCGCTGGCCAGCACGCGCGTGAACCGCAGGCGCAGCTGCACCGCGGCGAGCTGCGCGCGCACCGACTGCAGCCGGGCCTGCGCGGTCTTCTCGGCGGTCTGGTACTGCGCGATCTGCTGGACGCTGAGCGCGCCCGTGCCGGCCACCTGCTGCGCGCGCTCGGCGTTGGCGCGCGCGTCGGCCAGCGTCGCCTCGGCCTCGGCCAGCGCGGCGCGCACCTGCGCCTGCTCGGCCTCCAGCGTCTCGGCCGACAGCACGGCCAGCACCTGGCCGCGCCGCACCACGTCCCCCACCGCGACCCGCACCTCCGTCAGGCGAAGCCCGCCGATCTCGGCGCCGATGATCGCTTCCTGCCACGCCGCGATCGAGCCGTTGGCGCTCATGCGCAGCGGCCACTGCGCGCGCTCGGCCCGGGTGAGCGTGACCGACAGCGCAGGACGCGGCGCCGGTGCCCCGGCGGCGGTGCCGGGCGTCGCCGCGTGCGGGGTGGTTGCGGCGGCCGGCGGCGCACCGGGCGCCGCCGCATCGGGCCGGTTCGCCGTCTGCGCCGCGGCGGCGCCAGCCAGCCCCACGCCCAGCGCGCAGGCGATCGTGAGCGCGCGGATGGCGCGGTGCAGGAACAGGGGTGTCGTCATCGGGATTCCTGGGGCTGCGCGGCGGGTGCGGGCGCCGCGTCCCAGCCGCCCCCCGCTGCGCGATACAGCGCGATCCATGCCGCGGCGCGCTCGTGTCGCAAGGCCACCACGCCGGCCTGCGCGGCCAGCGCCACGCGGCGCGCATCCTCCGCTTCGACCAGGCTGCCGAGACCGGCACGCTGGCGCGCCTGGGCGGCTTCGAAGCTGGCCGTGTAGCCCTGCGCCGCGGTCTGCGCGTCGGGCAGGCGGCGCGCGGCCGCGTCGAGCCGGACCAGCGCGTCCTCCACCTCGCGCACCGCCGCGCGTGCGCGTGCCTGGTAGGCGGAGACGGCGGCGGCATACTGCCCGCGGGCCGACTCGACGTTGGCCGCACGGCGCCCGCCGTCCAGCAGCGGCAGCGACAGCGCGGGACCGACCGACCAGGTGAGCACCGACATGGACGGCGCTCCGCCCAGCGACATGCGGGTGGGCGTGACACTGCCGGTGAGGGTCAGGCGCGGATAGCGGTCGGCCTCCTGCACACCGATGGCGGCGCTCGCCGCGGCAACGTCGCGCTCGGCGGCGATCAGGTCCGGACGCTGCAGCAGCACCTGTGCGGGGATCGCCTCGAGCGCATGGGGCTGCGGGTCGGGGATGCGCGCCGTGTGCGCCGGATCGCCATGCAGCCGCTGGCGCAGGTCGGGTTCCTCGAGGCCGGTCAGCGCCACCATCGCCTTGACCATTGCGTCGCACTGCGCGATCCGCTGGGTCAGCGTCGACGCGCCCTCTGCCGCGACCGCGCGCGCGAGCGCCACGGTGGCGGGCGCCTGGAACCCGGCGCGTCCGGCGATCTCGATCAGCTGCAGCGACCGCGCGCGCGACTCGGCGTCGGCCTGTGCCAGCGCCCGCTGCGCCTCGCAGGCGCGGTAGTTCAGCCAGGTGTGGGCCACCTCCGCGGCGAGCGCCACGCGGGCATCGTGCCAGGTCGCAACGCTGGACTGCAGCTGCGCCACCGCGGCTTCGCGCTGCCGCGCCTGCCCGCCGAACAGATCGATCTCCCATCCGGACTGCAGCCCGGCCTGGAACTGCGTGCGCAAGGTTGCGGGTCCGCCGAAGCTGAACGCCGCGCGCGACGCATTGGCGATCGCCTCGAGGGTGGGCACGCCGGCGGCGTCGGCGGCCACCGCATCGGCCCGCGCACGCGCGATGCGGGCCGCCGCCTGCGCGACGCCCGCACTCTCGCGCTGCGCGGCTTCCTGCAGTGCGACCAGCGCCGGGTCGCCGAGCGCGGACCACCAGTGCGCGAGCCGTTCGGTGCTGCCGGCGTGCGGCAGCGGGCGCGACCCGGCGGCCGCAGC
>JAKOZZ010000104.1 GCA_029779755.1 Pseudomonadota bacterium | reverse complement strand
CGCTGGAACGACCTGAAGGCGCTGAACCTCGACGACGCCACGCTGTTCATGCACTACAACCTGTACGGCGTGTGGGAAGGCCGCAGCGCCGGCCCGAAGTTCGACCAGTTCGACGGCACCCGCTACCTGCGCGACAACCCCGACGTGGCCGGCTACGTCGACGCCTTCATCGGCGACTTCCTCGGCAGCCGCACCAACGGCGCCATCGCGCACTACGTGATCTACGGCGCCAACGAGCAGCGCGCCGCCTACGACACGGCCGGCACCCAGATCGACCTGGGCTTCAGCACCTGAGCATCACGCGCGGGCCGGACGGCCGGCCGCGCGTGACCGCACCCCCGGGCGCGCGGCAACGACCGCGCCCCCGGGAACGGCGCCGCAGGGCGCCTTTTTTTCGCCCCACGCAACCGGATCGCGGCATCCCCGCGCAGCCGACACTGCACGACGGCATCCCTGTGCCAAGGCGGCACTGCGCGCCGTGCGATGCAGTACGCTTGCTGACCAGAACGATTTCAACCCATATCCCACCACGAGAGGACGACCCATGGCGCAGAAGAACTTCGAGACGATCCTGTACGCGGTCGAGGACGGTATCGCGACGATCACGCTGAACCGCCCCGACAAGATGAACGCCTTCACCACGCAGATGCGCGACGAGATGATCGCCGCGTTCGACGAGACCGACGCCGACGACGCGGTGCGCGTGGTGATCGTCACCGGCGCGGGCGATCGCGCGTTCTGCGCCGGCGCCGACCTGTCCAAGGGCGGCGCGACCTTCGACTACGCATCGCGCAAGGAGAGCGGACGCGAGGAGAACCTGGTCAACGGCGTGTACCGCGACGGCGGCGGCATGACGACGCTGCGCATCTACAAGAGCCTGAAGCCGGTGATCGGCGCGATCAACGGCGCGGCCGTCGGCATCGGCGTGACGATGCAGCTGCCGATGGACATCCGCATGGCGTCCACGACGGCACGCTTCGGCTTCGTGTTCTCGCGCCGCGGCATCGTGCCGGAGGCGGCCTCCTCGTACTTCCTTTCGAAGGTGGTCGGCATGCAGACCGCGCTCGAGTGGTGCTACACCGGCCGCGTCTTCGACGCACAGGAGGCCAAGGAGCGCGGTCTGGTGCGCTCGCTGCACGCCCCCGACGAGCTGCTGCCGGCGGCACGCGCGCTGGCACGCGAGATCGCCGACAACACGGCGCCGGTCTCGGTGGCCCTCACCCGTCAGATGCTGTGGCGCATGGCGGCCGCCGACGACCCGATGCGCGCGCACCGCATCGACAGCCGCGCGATCCAGTCGCGCGGGCGCTCGGCCGACGCCAAGGAGGGCGTGAGTTCCTTCCTCGAGAAACGCAAGCCGGTCTACCCGTGCAAGGTGTCGAGCGACATGCCCGACTTCTTCCCGTGGTGGGACGAGCTGCCGTTCGAGTGAACGCTTCTCGGCGGACGGCCGGCGCAGGGCGCGGCGCTCGCCCTGTTGCACGGTCCGGCGCTCTCGCTGTCGCACGATCCGGCGCGCGGTCCGGTGCGCGCCGTATGCGGGCAATCGCGGACTAGGCGCGCGCAGTCTGCATTGCCATCATGGGACGCCCCATTCAAGGAGGAGACCCACGATGAAAAGAGACCACCGGATCCCGGCCTGCACCGACGCCCCCGCCGTGCAGCAGGCGCCCGCCGACACGCACATGGGTGCCGACGCGCCCGCTTCCCGATCGGGCCCTGCCTCGCCCGCCCGTCGCGCGGCGTTCGCGTCGGTCGCCGGGATCGTCGCCGCGCCCTTCGTGATCGGCGCGGAAGCCCGGGCGCAGGCGACCTGGCCCAACAAGCCGGTGCGCTACATCAACCCGTTTCCGGCCGGCGGCGCCACCGACACGCTGTCGCGCATCTACTGCGCGAAGATGAGCGAGCTCACCGGCCAGCAGTGGGTGGTGGAGAACGTCGGCGGCGGCGGCGGCGACATCGGTGTCGCCGCCTATGCACGGTCCGCGCCCGACGGCTACACGCTGGGCCTCGGCGGCGTCGCATCGCACGGCATCTCGCCCACGCTCAAGGCCGGCAAGCTGCCGTTCGATGCGGCCAAGGACTTCACCTTCGTGTCGACCCTGTGGCAGCTGCCCAATTTCCTGGTCGGCAACCTGAACCTGCCCGCGAACACGGTGCCGGAGCTGATCGCCCTGCTGAAGGCCAATCCCGGCAAGTTCAACTACGCCTCGGCCGGGCTGGGCACGACGCTGCACATCTCCGGCGAGATGTTCAAGCTGATGGCGGGCGTCGAGATGACCCACGTGCCCTATCGCGGCGGCGCGCCGGCGATGACCGACGTGATCGGCGGACAGGTGCAGATGATCTTCGACAACATCCCAGGCGCGCTTCCGCAGTACAAGGCCGGCAAGGTCAAGCCGTTCGCGGTGACCAGCGCCGCGCGCAGCCCGGTCGTTCCGGAGATCCCGTCGATCTCGGAGTTCCTGCCCGGGTACGATCTGGTGTCGTGGACCACGGTGACGGGGCCGGCCGGCCTGCCGGCGGCCGTCGTCGAGCGCCTGTCGATGTTCACGCAGCAGGCGCTGGAAAGCGCCAGCGTGAAGAAGGACTTCTTCGACCGCGGCGCCACGGCCATCTTCCGCACGCCGCGCGACACCGTCGCGTACCGCGAGAGCGAGGAGAAGCGCCTGGGCGACATCATCCGGCGCGCGAAGATCTCGCTCGACTGACCCGGCGCACGGAGATCGCGCGCGACCGCGGCTGCGCACGACGGTCGCGCGCGTCCGATGCGGTGCGGTCGCGCGTGACCGACCGGCCGCGGCCGTACGCGCCGACCGCCGGCGCCCGCGCACCCACCGAGCGGTACGGCGGGTGCCGGACGGCCCGCGCTACCATGACCGGAGCCTGTGGCCTGCGCGCGGGCTCTGCCCTCATGCACAGACCCGACCCCCACGAAAAGACGATTCTCGTGCCGCGCGGCATGCGCGCGGGTGCCGTGCCGCACGTGCCGGCGCCGGCATCGCTGGTCCTGATCGACGGCCCGGCCGACAGCCTCGGCCGGCAGTGGCTGCTGGAGGACGGCGAGGCCATCATCGGCCGCGCGATGACCTCCCACGTGTTCGTCGACGACCCCTCCGTGTCGCGGGCGCACACCCGGCTTTCCGTCGTGCGCGACGGCATCCTGATCACCGATCTGCAGAGCTCGAACCGCACCGAGCTGAACGACCACGCGTTGCCTCCGCTGCAGCCGGTGTGGATCGAGGACGGCGACCTCGTCCGCACGGGTGCGGTGCTGTTCCGGTTCCACGGCCGCGGCAGCCTGGATGCCCGCGCCGTCGCCGCGCTGCGCGAGCAGTCCGAGCGCGATCCGCTGACCCGCGCATACAACAAGCGCGCGCTCGCACTGCACGGCGCAGCGGCGGTGCGCCGTGCCCGCGAGCGGAATGCGCCACTGTCGATCGCGGTGCTCGACGTCGATCTCTTCAAGCGCATCAACGACGATCCGACCGTCGGGCACGCTGGCGGCGATCAGGTGCTGCGCGCCGTCGCCGACACGATCGCCGGTCAGCTGTCGCACGCCTACGAGCTCCTCGCGCGATTCGGCGGAGAGGAGTTCGTCGTGGTGCTTCCGGATGCGGACGCCGGACATGCAGGCGTGGTCGCAGAGCGGATGCGGGCGGCGGTGGCCGACACCGCCATCGGGTTCGGCGACCGCATCCTGCGGGTCACACTGTCGGCTGGGGTGGCGAGCCTGCGGCCGGAGCACGCCGACCGGGACGCGCTGTTCCGTTCGGCCGACGCCGCGATGTACGCGGCGAAGGCCGCCGGACGCAATCAGGTCGTCGTCGCCCGCTGAGACGCCAATCGCCGCTGCACGGCGACGGCGACACTCACCGCCAGCAGGCTGGCCCCCACCCCGACCAGACAGGCGGACAAGGTGCCGACCGACGGCAGCAGGGCACCGAAGGCGTAGAAGTAGGCGACGAAGCCGAGCAGTCCGGTCACGAAGCCCGACAGCAGCCGGATCGCCGCATCCGCCCCGTACAGGGCCACCGTGAACGCGGGCAGCACCGACGCGGTGATCGGAAACGCCAGCAGGATGCCGCTCACGCGGGGGCCGAAGGCCTCGGCCCCGAACAGCACGGCCGCCGCGATCAGCAGTGCGGCCAGCATGCGCACCACGAGCTCGGACGGCGGAATGCCCGGAATGCCGACGGCCGTGCGCACGCGCGGCATCAGCGCGGCCAGCACCAGCATCTCGACGATCGACAGCAGCAGTCCGGGCAGTCCTGCGAGGACGGCACTGCTGAGCAGCACCGACGCCCCCAGCCATGCCGCCCAGGCGACCGACAGCGCCACCAGCCACTGCAGACCCGACGGCCGCGTGATGCGCGCCATCCAGGAGAAGACGAGACAGTGCACGCCCACCGAGGGCGCGGCGGCCATCGTGGTGAACGACGCCTGCGCCACGAAGTCGGGCGTCGCGTCGGCGGCCACGAACAGCAGCACCGGCCCGGAGATCAGCGGGAACCCGCTGATCAGTCCCGACACCCGGTGCCCCCAGCGGCGACCCGCCCAGCTCGCCAGCCAGACGACCGCCGGGATCGCCGCCAGCTTGAGCGCGATCATCGAAGCCTCCGGCGACGCGCGGCCGGCGCCGTCACGCCGTCACGCCGCGGCGAGCGCCTGGTCGAGGTCGGCGAGCAGGTCGTCGATGTGCTCGATGCCCACCGACAGCCGCACCATGTCCTCGCTGACGCCGGCCTTGGCGAGTTCGGCCGGCGACAGCTGCCGATGCGTGGTCGACGCCGGATGGGTGGCCAGCGACTTGGCGTCACCGATGTTGACCAGGCGCGTGAACAGCTTGAAGGCGTCGAGCACGCGCGCACCGCCCTCGCGGCCGCCCTGCTTCAGGCCGAACGACAGGATGCCCGAGGCGCGGCCGCCCATGTACTTCTGCACCAGCGCGTGCTCCGGGTGATCGGGCAGGCCGGCATAGTTCACCCACGCCACCTTCGGGTGGCTGCGCAGGTGCTTTGCGATCGCCAGCGTGTTGTCGCAGATCCGGTCCATGCGCAGCGCCAGCGTCTCGATGCCCTGGAGGATCAGGAAGGCGTTCATCGGCGAGATCGCCGCGCCGGTGTTGCGCAGCGGCACGACGCGGGCGCGTCCGATGTAGGCGGCCAGGCCCAGCGCCTCGGTGTAGACCACGCCGTGGTAGCTGACGTCGGGCTCGTTGAGGCGCTTGAAGCGGTCCTTGTGCTGCGCCCAAGGGAACTTTCCGCTGTCGACGATGGCGCCGGCCACGCTGTTGCCGTGGCCGCCCAGGTACTTGGTCAGCGAGTGCACGACGATGTCGGCGCCGTGCTCGAACGGCCGGCACAGATAGGGACTGGGCACGGTGTTGTCGACGATCAGGGGGATGCCGTGCGCGTGCGCGATGTCGGCCAGCGCCTGGAAGTCGGTGACGTTGCCCAGCGGATTGCCGATCGACTCGCAGAAGATCGCCTTGGTGCGGCCGTCGATCAGCGCCGCGAACGTGTCGGGCTTGCGCGGGTCGGCGAACCGCACCTGCAGGCCGAGCTGCGGGAAGGTGTGCGCGAACAGGTTGTAGGTGCCGCCGTACAGGGTGCTCGCCGAGACGATGTTGTCGCCCGCCTCGGCGATCGTCTGGATCGCGTAGGTGATCGCGGCCATGCCCGACGCCAGCGCGAGCGCACCGATCCCGCCCTCGAGCGCAGCCACGCGCTTCTCGAGCACGTCCTCGGTCGGGTTCATGATGCGCGTGTAGATGTTGCCGGGGACCTTCAGGTCGAACAGATCGGCACCGTGCTGCGCGCTGTCGAACGCATAGGCGACGGTCTGGTAGATCGGCACCGCCACCGCCTTGGTGGTCGGTTCGGGGCTGTAGCCGGCGTGGACGGCGAGCGTTTCGATGCGCATGGGGTTCTCCGGTGCTGCGCGCGCGGGCGCGCCGCGCCGCGCGTGGATGGGCCGCCGATTCTACTGCCGCCCCGACCGGCCTTCAGGAACCGCCCGCGGCCGGTGCGCGTGCCGCCCAGAACTGCACCAGGGTCAGGCCCACGGCCAGCACCGGCGGTCCGATGAACACGCCGATGAACCCGAAGGCGATGATGCCGCCGAACACGCCGAACACGATGAGCAGGATCGGCAGGCTGCTGCTGCGGCTGATCAGGTAGGGCTTGACGAAGTTGTCGATGCTGCTGATCACGAGCACGCCCCACGCGACCATGAACACCGCCCAGCCGATCGCATCCTGCTGCACCAGCCACACTGCGGCCCCGCCCCAGATCAGCGGCGGACCGATCGGCACCATCGACAGGATGAAGGTTGCGGTGCCGAGCACGAATGCCGCCGGCACGCCGGCGATCAGGAAGCCGATCACCGCGACCAGCGCCTGCGCCAGCGCGGTGCCGAAGATGCCGTTGACCACGCCCGTCACGGTGTTGGCAATGGTGCCGAGCAGCTCCTCGCCCAGGCCGCCCGCCAGCCGCCGCAGCACGTTGCGGATGGCGCCGACGATCGCCTCGCCGTCGCGATAGAAGAAGAAGCTGACGAAGGCCGCCAGCGACAGCTGCAGCACGCTCTGGCCGACCGCCTTGGCGGCCCCCACGAGCAGCGCGCGCGCGGGGTCGATCAGCGACTTCAGCAGCGCGACCAGTTCCTCGCGGCTCGCGGCCAGGCGGTGCCAGTACCCGTCGAGCCACGTCCCCACCAGCGGCACGTTCTTCAGCCAGTCGGGCGGCATGATCGGGCCGTGGTCGAGCGTGTCGCGCACCGCATCGATGAGGGCCGTTGCGTTGCCGGCCAGGCTGAAGGCGAGCAGCGTCGACGGCCCGATCACCAGCACGACCAGCAGCAGCGTCATCGACAGGGCCGCCAGCGACGCGCGGCCGCGCATCCACGCCCGCAGGCGCAGGTACAGCGGCCAGCTGGCCCCGCAGGCGACCGCGGCGAACATGATCGCCGGCACGAACGGATGCAGCACGAGCCAGCAGCCGACCACGACGATCGTCACCGCGGCCAGCTGCGCATACTGCCTGAGACTGATCTCCACTGCGGCCCCCCTGCCCTACGGCCGGTACACCAGCCCCGGCAGCCAGAGCGAGAAGGCCGGCACGTAGGTGGTGAGCATCAGCACCACGAGCATGGCCAGCACCATCGGCCAGATCGCGCGCGACACCGCGCCCAGCGACAGCCCGGAGATGGCCATGCCGACGAACAGGCAATAGCCGATCGGCGGCGCCGCCATGCCGATGGCCACGTTGGTGACGATGATCGAGCCGAAGTGGATCGGGTCGATGCCGAACTTCTGCGCCAGCGCGATCATCAGCGGGCCCAGGATCACCATCACGGCGATCTCGTCCATCACCGCGCTGATGAGGAACAGGAACACGTTGACCAGCATCAGCATCATCCAGCGCTCGGAGATGCCCTCCGACAGCCAGGCCGCCAGACGCGGTGCGAGCTGCTCCTGCGCGACCAGCCAGCCGAAGCCGGAGGACGCCGCGATGATGAACATCACCACCGCGGTGATGCGCATCGCCTTGCCGATCACCTCGGGCATCTGGCGCACGGTCAGCCGCTTCTCGATGAAGAGGCCCACCAGCAGGCTGTAGATGCAGGACACGATCGCCGCCTCGGTCGGCGTGAACGCACCGCCGTAGATGCCGCCCAGCACGATTGCCGGCGCGGCCAGGGCCCACTTGCCTTCGGACAGCGCCGCGCGGATCTCCGGCCAGCGCGCGCGCGCCTCGCGCGGAATGCCGTGACGCACCGCGTGGACCGACGCGATCACCATCAGCGCCGCGGCCAGCAGCAGGCCGGGGCCGACCCCCGCCATGAACAGGCGGGCGATCGACTGCTCGGCGATCACCCCCCAGATCACCGCCGCGATCGACGGCGGGATCAGCGGCCCGAGCACCCCGGCGCTCACGGCCAGCGCCGTGGCGAACGCCTTGTCGTAGCCGCGCGCGACCATGGCGGGGATCAGGATCGCGCCGATCGCGGCCGTGGTGGCCGGCGCCGACCCGGAGATGGCGGCGAAGATGCAGGCCGACACCACGGTCACGTGCCCCATGCCGCCGGGCAGGTGACGCACCAGCACGTCGGCCACCCGGATCAGGCGCTGCGACAGGCCGCCGGCCGACATGATCTCGCCGGCGAGCATGAAGAACGGGATCGCCAGCAGGCTGAACGACTGCGTGCCGGCGATCAGCGTCTGCGCGAGCAGGATCGGCTCGATGTCGGCGACGACCAGCACCGCGGCCGTCACCAGCAGCAGCGCGATCGCGAAGGGCACGCCGACGACCAGCAGCACGGCGAACCCCACCGACAGGATCAGCGCGCTGTCAGACATGCTCGGTCTCGGGTCCCGACGCTTCGTCCACCTTGCCCGACAGTGCCGACTCGAGGGCGAACACGGCGATCAGCAGGCCGCACACGAACGCGGACGCGTGCAGCAGTTCGATCGGGTAGCCGATCGCGGCCGACACGGCGCCCCGCGTATCGGCCACGTAACGCCAGCCGGCCCAGGCCAGGAACAGCCCCACCGCGCAGGTGGCGAGGTGGATCACGCGTTCGCTCTCGCGCCGCACGGCGGCCGGCATCGGGTCGAGCAGCAGGGCCATGCGCACGTGGAAACCCTCGCGCACACCCAGCGCCGACGTCAGCAGCACGGTCCAGGTGAACAGGCCGAGCGAGAGCTCCTCGCTCCAGGACAGCGTGATGTTGAACGCGTAGCGCAGCAGCACCTGCGCGCCGAGCGCGCAGGTCATCACGACGACCATCGTCACGACCAGCACGCCGAGCAGGCGCGCCAGTGCCGTGCTGATCCGGGAGAACACGCTCATGCCGGGCGACCCGTACCGTGCCGCGAACTCAGTCCGCTGCGATCCTCACTTCACCGCGGCCATCACTTCGTTCATCGTGTCCGTACCGATCGACGCGCGGAACTTGTCGTACACCGGCTTGACCGACGCGCGGAACGGCGCCACGTCGCCCACCGGGTTGACCTTCATGCCCTTCCTGGCAAGCGCGTCGACCAGCTGGCGCGCGTTCGCGGCCGCGGCCTGGCGCTGGGCGCCGACCGCGGTGCGGCCCGCCTCGCGCACCGCCGCCTGCAGGTCGGGCGGCAGCTTCTCCAGCGACTTCTTCGAGATCAGCAGACCGATCATCGAATAGGTGTGATTGGTCAGCGACAGGAACTTGGTCACCTCGTTGAACTTCGACGAGTCGATCACGGCGATGGGGATCTCGAGCCCGTCGATCGTGCCCTGCTGGACGGCGGTGAACGTCTCGCCCCAGGCCATCGGCACGGCGTTTCCGCCCAGCGACGAGAACATGTCGATGAAGACCGGGTTCTGCATCACGCGGTACTTGACGCCCTTCACGTCCTCGGGCTTCGTGACCGGCCGCACGTTGTTGATCATGTGCCGGAAACCGCCCTCCATGAAGCCCAGCGCGATCACGCCCTTGGCCTCGAGCTTCTTCGCCAGCGCCTGGCCCACCTTGCCGTCGAGGACCTTGTGCGCCTGGGCTTCGTTGGCGTAGAGGAACGGCAGGTCGTTGACCTGGAAGGCCGGCTCGATCTGCGCGATGACGGCGTTGGTGATGACCGCCGCGTCGACGGTGCCGAAGCGCAGGCCTTCGAGCATCGGCTTCTCGTCGCCGAGCTGGCGGTTGGGGAACAGCTGCACCTCGATGCGCCCGTTCGACTGGCGCTCGACCGCCTGCTTGAACGTGCGCGCGCCGGTCGCGTACGGATCCTGCGGGCTGTCGGGCGTGACCCAGCCGATCTTGATCACGTGCTTGGACTGCGCAAGCGCGGGCGTCGCCGCGGCGAGCCCGACGGTGGCGGCCAGGGTGCCCAGAAGGGTGGCGATGGTGGTCCTCATGACTGCTCTCCTCGTGCGTGTGAATGTCCGCCGGGATGCCTGGTGCACCGGTCGCATGCCGATGCGACCGGGATCCTGCGTCCCGCCTGGATGCTGCCGACTACTCGAATCCGTACAGCCGTGCCGGGTTGCGCACCAGCACCCGCTCGCGCAGCGCGGCATCGGGCAGCCAGTCGGCGACCAGATCGACCAGGTCGCCGTCGTTGGGCATCGTCGCCACCGACGGATGCGGCCAGTCGGTGCCCCAGACCAGCCGCTCGGGATTGGCCTCGACCAGCGCGCGGACGAAGGGTAACGCATCCGCGTACGGGTGCCCGGCCGACGAGATCCGGTACGCGCCGGACAGCTTCACCCAGCAGCGCCCTTCGCGCAGCAGCCGCAGCAGCCCCTGGAAGCCGGGCGCGGCCACGCCGCGGGTCACGGCCATGTGCCCCATGTGATCGACCACCACCGGCACGGGGAAGTCCTTCCAGTCGTCGTACAGCGCCGGATGGTCGGACACGTCGATCAGCAGCTGCACGTGCCAGCCGAAGCGCCGGATGCGCTCGCCGATCACGCGCGCCTGCGCCAGCGGCGTGCCGCCCTTGAACAGCACGTTGAAGCGCACGCCCCGCACCCCGGCACGATCGAGCCGCGCGAGCGCGGCGTCGTCGAAGGTGTCGTCGATGACCGCCACGCCGCGCATCCAGCTGCGGCAGGTCTCGAGCGTGTCGATCAGCGACGACAGCTCGGTGCCGTAGATGCTCGGATGGACCAGCACGCTGCGTTCGATGCCGACGGCGCGGCACATGCGCACGTAATCCTCGAGCGTGGCCTCGGGCGGCGTATAGCTGCGCACCGGCTGCAGCGGGTAGCGCGCATAGGGCCCGAAGACGTGATGGTGCGTGTCGCAGGTGAGCGGCGGCAGCGTGATGCGGGGCGTGCGCGGGTGCGGGTCGAAGCCCGGGCAGGCCGGCGGTTCGGCACCGGCGGGGACGGGGGCGGCATGGCTCATCGGGAACTCCTCCTGGCGCGATGATAGTCGCGCCAGGCGGGCCGACCGGGCCGACCGGGCCGACCGGGCCGACCGGGCCGACTGCGCCGATCGGGCAGTACGGGCCGCGCGGTTCAGGCCGGCGGCGGAATCGTCGGGTTGCGCTGCTCGATGATGTCGGTCATGCGCAGGCGCACGAGATCGACGAGATGCGCCTGTGCGGGCAGCACGTAGAACCGGTCGGCCCGCACCGCATCGGCCACCGCGTCGGCCACTTCCGCCGGATCGGTGCCGGCGTTCAGCGCCGCCCGGAACGTCGCGGCCTGCGCCCGGACATCCGGCGCGAGGCGCGACACGTCGGTGCCGGCGCCGAACTGCGTCGGCCGGTTGCGCTCGGCGTCCAGGATGCCGGTGCGGATGATGCCGGGGCACAGCACCGAGGCCGACAGCTTCGCGCCGATCGCCCGGAAATCCTTGTACAGGCCTTCGGTGAGACAGGTGACCGCGTGCTTGGACACGAAGTACGGGTTCGAGCCGGTGAGCAGTCCGGCGATCGACGCGGTGTTGACCACGTGGCCTTCGTCGCCGCCCGACAGCATGCGCGGCACGAAGCTGCGCACGCCGTTGAGCACGCCGCCGAAGTTCACGCCCATGATCCAGTCCCAGTCGCCCGACGGGCACTCCCAGGCGCGCGTGCGCAACGCGGGCGCTGCGACGCCGGCGTTGTTGCACAGCACGTGCACGGCGCCGAAGGCCGCATAGGCGGCGTCGGCCAGCGCGTCGACCTCGGCGCCCGACATCACGTCGGTGCGCCGCGACACCACCTCGGCGCCCGCCGCACGCAGGCGCGCTTCGG
>JAKOZZ010000047.1 GCA_029779755.1 Pseudomonadota bacterium | reverse complement strand
GTCATCGCGCCGGCCATGCGCGCGCTGCCCTTGACCGTGTGCAGATGGCGCATCAGCGTCTGCGGCAGCGAGGCATCGCCGGGATTGGCCAGCCAGCGCTGCAGGTTCTCGCCGATCTGCGGCAGGTAGTCGACCGCCTCTTCGATGAAGACCGGCAGCAGGTCCGGGTCGAGCTCGTCGCGCGGCGCGGCGGCCTGCTCCTCGAGGGCGGCGTCGGCCTGGGCACCGTGCTCCACCACGACGTCGGCGTCCACCTGTTCGAAGACCGGGGTCACGTCGTCGGATTCGTCGGCGCCGCCGTCGATCGCGAACACCAGCGTGTCGTCGGTCCCGTCGGCATCGGTGTGCTCCGGCGCCTGCGCCGGACCCGGCCGCGCGCGCGGCTTGCGGCCGACCCACGCGGCGAGCAGCGCAGCCATCGTCTCGAAGGCCTCGGGCTCGGGCCGGGGCGCGCTGCCCGCGGCGAACTGGTGCAGCATCGCGCGCAGCCGCTCGATCACGAAGGCCAGCGACTCGAGCTCGTGCGGCTCGGGCACGTCGGCACACGCGCGCTGGGCCTGGTAGAAGCGGTCGAGACGCTCGGCGATATCGTGCACCCCGGTGAGACCGACCACGGCCGAACTGCCGGCCAACGAGTGCACCGCGCGCATGGCCGCCTCGCCCGCACCGCGCGTCGGCTGCCCCCGCCAGTCGGCGATGTCGTCGCTCAGCACCTGGATCAGTTCGTCGGCTTCGGACAGGAAGATCAGGTACAGCGGCCGGCTGATCGGCTGCCCGCCGATCACCACGGCGTCGGCGTCGGCGTCGGCGTCGGCGTCGGCGTCGGCGGCATCGGCGGCATCGGTGGCATCGGTGGCATCGGCGCCCGCGGCGACCGGCGCCTCGATGTCGACGACGGACTCGATCCCGACGACGGACGCGACATCGACCGGCGCATCGGACACGAAGGCCGTCTCGCGATCGACCGGTGCCGGCACTTCGATCGACGCATCGGGCTCGAGCGCGGCGCCGAAGTCGATGGGTGCATCCAAGTCGATCGGCGCCTCCAAGTCGATGGGCGCTTCGATGGCGACGGGCGCTTCGATGGCGATGGGTGCGTCGAGGTCGATGGGCGCCTCGATGGCGATGGGCGCTTCGATCTCGATCGCCTGGTCGAACGCCAGCGCGCCGGTCTCGGCCACGACCTCCTCTGCGGGCCCGGCGTGGATCTCGATCGGCGCATCGTCGGTCTCGACGTGCGTGAATGCAACCGTCCCGGCCGGCTCCGCCAGCGGAAGGCCGTTGCGCAGCGCGTCGGCTTCGGCGATCAGCGCGGCCGGATCGACCGGCGCACCCGGCGCCGCGCGCATCGCCTGCACCCACGCGCTCATCCGCGCATGTGCCTTCTCGATCAGCGCGTAGAGGGTGTCGTTGCCCGGCCGCTCCTCGGCCAGCCACAGGTTCATCACCTGCTCCATCGCCCAGCCCGCGTCACCGAACGGCATCAGCCCGACCATGCGGCTGGAGCCCTTCAGCGTGTGGAATCCGCGGCGGATCGTCGTCAGGTACTGCGGATCGGCCGGACTGCCGCGCGACAGCGCGACGTGCTCGTCGATGGCAGCCAGCACCTCCTCCGCCTCGGACAGGAAGATCTCGAGCAGCTCGGTGTCGACCTCGTGCTCGGCAGGCATCGGCGCGACCGGCGCGCGCACCGGCACGGCCACCCCCGCCGACGACAGCAGCGACTCGAGCCGCGGCACGTCGAGCGGCGTCGCGCTGTCGGCCAGCAGGGTCAGCGCGTCGACCGCCGCCGCGCGGCGCGTCGCATCGTCGAGCAGCACCAGCGCATCACGCACGCCGGCCATCGCATCGTGCAGCGCGGTGCGCGCCGCGCCGTCGTCGGGTGCGTCGCGCAGCTGCTCGTGGCGCGCGGCGGCGTCGGACAGATGTCCGGCGAGGATCTCCTCCGCCGACCGCGTCTCGTGCACCGGCTCGGGCGCCGCGACACCCGTCGCAGCCGCCCCCTCGGCCTGCACCGGCGCGGGCTCGGACACGGGTGCGGACGGCTCGATCACTGCACTGCGGCCGAGATGGGCATGGAACTCGCCGGTCGCCGGGTCGAACGTGAAGCGTCCGCCCGCGCGCTCCGGATGCTGCAGCGACTCGACGAAGAAGCCGAGCGCGCCGATGCTCGACGCCACCGACTCGCATTCGGCCGGGTCGGCGGCCTCCTCCAGGTCGGCCAGCGCGGCCACCTTGTCGGCCACGGCCTGGGCGCCGGCACTCGCGTCGTCGTGGCCGAGGAGACGCAGTGCGCCCGAGACCTGGTGCAGGGCGCGCACGCTCTGCGGCAGCTCGGCGCGCTGCGCCGGGTCGCGGAAGTAGGTGTCGAGGATCTTCTCGACCCCGCGCAGGCTGGTCACCATCTCCGACACGAACGCGGCCATCGTCAGCCGTTCCTGGGCCGCCTGGCTCAGCTGGCGCAGCCACGGGGCGGGCTCGGCGTCGGCGGGCACCTCGCCCGCAAACGCGGCGCGCAGGTGCGCGGCCATCGCATGGCCATGACGGTCGTAGTCGGAACCGGGACGCGCCCCGTCGTCGAGCGCCTGTTCGGCGAACAGGATGCCCGAGGCGAGTTCGAGCGACAGGCCGTCCTCGACCGGCCGCCCGCCCTGCAAGGTGTCGGCGACACCGCGCAGCGCGCCGGCAAGTGCCTTGATGCCTTCGGCGGGCAGGTGGGTCGCATGCTGGTCGAACGCGTCGACCGCCAGCCCGAAGGTCGCGGCTTCGGCCGTGCTGCCACGCGTGATCTTGTCGAACGCCACCCGCGCACGCGACAGCGCCTCGCGCGCCTGGCGCAGCACGCCGGCATCGAGGCGACCGTAGCGCGGCTGCTCGAAGTCGGGCGGAATCGCCTCCTGCAGGCGGAATGCGGCGCGCACGGCGTCCACGCGCGGCGAGCCGTCGGCGGCACCGACCAGCGCGTACAGCATGTCCTTGGTGAGGCGCTCGGCGACCGGCGCCTGCTCCTCGACGATCTTGCGCAGCTGCAGGTTGAACCGGGCCAGCAGGCGCTTGACGTCGACGTTGACGGCAAGGCGCGCATCGCGCAGCGCTTCGAAGTAGGCGCGCGCGACGCTCCAGAACGAGCGGTTCGCGATGGCGATGCGCGACTGCGACAACAGCTCGACGGCGCCGAGCATCGCTTCGGGCCCGGCGCCGGAGGCGGGATCGCGCATCGTCTGCAGCAGACCGCGCTCGAACGCGACCCGCGCGGCCATCAGCTCGGCGGCCGGAACGTCGGCGAGCGGGCCGGCATCGGGCAGGCGCGCCGAGAGATCGGGGAAGAACAGGTCGGCCGGATGCACGCGCTCGGCGCCGCGCGCCTCGAGCAGGTCCCGGTAATAGGGATAGAGGTACAGCGGATGATGGGTGGTGTCGCGCAGCAGCTGCTCGAGATGCTCGAGCAGCGCCTGGAACACCCGCGCCAGCAGCGCCGCCACGGAGGCGTCGAGGTTCACCTGCCCGCGCTCGATCGCGTCGAGCAGCTGCTCGGCCTCCTGCGTGACCAGGGGCACGCCGTCGATCGCCACCACCTGCAGCGCCCCGTGGGCCTGGTGGACCGCGGCACGCGCGGCGCGCAGCGCGGCACGATCCTCGGAGTCGGATTCGAGCTGCGCCTCGATGTGGCGCTCGGCCTGCGCAAACGCCTCGCGGATCTCGCCGAGGCACCAGGAAAGGGTCACGAGATCCGCAGACATGGCTGTTCCCTGATCCACTACGACACCTTGAAGCGCGAGACCGAACTCTTGAGTTCCTGCGCGAGTTCGGAGAGTTGACGGATCGAGCCGGCGGTCTGTAACGTGCCTTCGCTGGTCTGTTCGGTGACGAGCAGGATCCGCTGGATCGAATGTGCGACGGTGCCCGCCGACGTGGCCTGGCGGGAAGTGGTGTCGGAGAAGTCCTCGATCAGCTCGGCGAGCTGCGTCGACACCCGGCCGATCTCGCCGAGCGCGCGGCCCGCCTCATCGGACAGGCGTGTGCCTTCGACGACACCCTGGGTGCTGCGTTCCATCGCGATCACGGCATCCTGCGTGTCGGTCTGGATGGTCTTGATCAGTGCGGCAATCTGCTTGGTCGCCTCGGCGGACCGCTCGGCCAGCCGTTGCACCTCTTCGGCCACGACCGTGAAGCCTCGGCCCGCTTCGCCGGCGGATGCCGCCTGGATCGCAGCGTTCAGTGCCAGCACGTTGGTCTGTTCGGTGATGTCGGAGATCAGCTCGACGATCTCGCCGATTTCCTGCGACGACTCGCCCAGCCGCTTGATGCGCTTGGCCGTTTCCTGGATCTGGTCGCGGATGCCGTTCATGCCGGTGATCGCGTTCTGCACGGCTCGCGCACCGTCTTCGGACGCCGCCAGCGAGTGGCGCGCCACGTTCGCCGATTCGGAGGCACGCGCCGACACCTCGTTGATCTGCTGCGCCATGCGCAGCACCGATTCGCCGGTCTCGCGGATCTCGCGCGACTGCTGTTCGGATGCGGCCTGCAAGCTGGAGGCGATCATCTGCGCCTTGGACGACGCCTCGTTCACCATCTCGGCGGTGGTGTTGATCCTGGCCACCAGGTTGCGCAGCTCCTCGACCGTGTAGTTCACCGAATCGGCGATTGCGCCGGTGATGTCCTCGGACACGGTGGCCTGGATCGTGAGGTCGCCGTCGGCCACCTCCTGAAGCTCGTTCATCAAGCGCAGGATCGCGGCCTGGTTCTGATCGTTGGCGCGCTTGGCCTCCTGCTCGAGACGCTCCGCTTCGTGCCGCTGACGCTCGGCCTGCTCGGTACGCGCTGCGCTGTCACCCAGGTAGGCCTGGACCAGCCCGAGCGCCGACATCAGCGAGGAGCTGGCGAAGAACAGGACGATCCAGAGATTCCAGCCGCGCCCGGACTCGGCTGACTGGAGCTGACGCTGGATCAGCTCGAGCTGACCGCGCAGGCTTTCGCTGTCGCGGAAGATGGCGAGTTCCGAGCGCTTGGCGTCCTGGATCTTGGAGAGATCACGCACGATCAGCGCCAGCGGTTCGTCGATCTTCACCATCTGCTTGCGGATCTCGAGGAGCGCGCGGCGGCTGTCGGGGTCCTGGATGGCCGGAATGCGAAGGCGCTCGTTGCCGGAGGTCAGACTCTCGACGAGATCGCGGAAGAAGATCGCGTCCGAACCCAGCGTGGCGGCCGCCTCCACATTGATCGCTTCGCCCAGCAGCAGCTGGTTCACGTCCTTGGCGATCTTCTGGGTGAGCATGACCAGATCGCCGGCGGCGGACACTTCGCGCACGCTCGCGCCCGCCTGCAGCTTGTGCGCGGCGACGACCTGCGCCGACTGCAGCATGCCGCGGTTCGAGTCGTTGACCGCCCGGCGCATCGCACCCAGCGACTTCAGCAGCTTCTCGTGCTCGATCAGCTTGGCGGCGGACAGGTCCGACCCCTGCCAGATCTGCTCCAGGCGCTGCACGTCGACGACGATCTGCGACAGCGTCGTCACGGCGCGTCCGCTGACCGGATCTTCCTTGCCCTTGAGCATCGCGATCGCACGGCTGAGCTGATCGCGGCTTTCACGCAGTTGCCGGAACGCATCCTCGTTGCCGGACACCGCACTGGGCGCGGCCTTGGCCAAGCGCTGCGAATGCGTGAGCGCATCACCGACGATCTGGTTGAGCAGCGCCGCGTTGCCCGCCTGACGCGAATCGAGCCACAGGAACCCGAAGGCCAGCAGCAGCGACAGTGCCAGGGTCGGCAGCAGCACCTGCACCTGCTTGCGGAAGGGCATCGCGGAAATCCACGGCAACCGCACCTTGCGGCTGCGCGACGTGGCCGCAGTCTCTTCGCGCGCCATCGTCGGCGGCAGCGCATACGCGGGCGCATGACTGCCCGGTCCCGCCATCAGCGTGCTGTCGGCAACGGTGTCGGGAGCAAACGTATCGAGCGCGTGCGTCGGCGGAACGTCGTCGATGAGCGCCGTGTCGGAATCGGCTTGGACCCGGCCACCCGAGCCGGGAAACAGGAAGCTGGCGAGCTTCATCGCGATGTCGTCCTCGAAGAGGTGGAACGCGTGCTGCGCGCTAGACGCGGCTGACGGTCTGGAAGCGTTCGTCGGCAGCCAGACGCGAAAGGCTCAGCTCGAACCATTCGCGTCCGTCGTCGTCGACCAGACAGCGTCCGGCCCAGGGCGCCCAGTGCTGACGTTCGGGGGCGTGGCGCCATGCGCTCGCGTCGTGGAGCCCGAGCATCCGGGTGACGAGCAATGCGGCATTCACCTTCAACGACGACGAGAAGGCGAGCAGCCGCGACTCTTTCGTGACCGGCGTCGACGCATCGCCGGAGAAGCGCAGAAGGTCGGAAACGCCGAACAGCGACCCACGCAGGTTGACGAGGCCGCGGAACCAGTCACGCGTGAGCGGAACGGTCGTGATGCCCGAAGGCAGCGGCACGATCTCGCCGGCTTCGGCCAGATCGACCAGCCAGCGCTGGTCGCCGATGAGCAGACCCAGACGGGCACTGCGCGGCGCGGTGCTCGCCTCGCGCAGGCGCTCGGACAGACGGGCCTGGAAATCCTTCAGATGACTCTTCTGTTCAACCGGGGTGTCCATCGGGCGGCTCCTGAGGCTACACGCGCGCTGTGTTCGTCATGCAACGAGATCGGCGATGCGCGTGAGCAGCTCGTCGGGCCGGATGGGCTTGATCAGGTAATCGCGGGCGCCCTGGCGCAGCCCCCAGATGCGATCGGTCTCCGTCCCTTTGCTCGTGCAGATCACGACCGGGATCGCCTGCGTGTCCGGATCGCGGGCCAACGCGCGGGTGACCTGATAACCGCTCTGGCCAGGCATCACGACGTCCATGATCACCAGGTTCGGCCGTTCGGCCTTGGTCTTGGCGTAGGCCTCCTCGCCGTTCTCGGCGGTGATCACGGTGTAGCCGCGCTTGGCCAGCAGATCGGCCAGGAAAAAGCGTTCGGTGGGCGAATCGTCGACCACCAGGATCTTGTGCGGCATGGTGTACACCTCGGTGTTCGCGCGGCCCGGATCAGGCGGCTGTCGAGCGGCGCGCGCACTGCGCCACCGCCTTGAGCAGGCTGTCCTTCGTGAACGGCTTGGTCAGGTACTGCTCGGAGCCGACCATGCGGCCACGCGCGCGGTCGAACAAGCCGTCTTTCGAGGACAACATGATCACCGGGATCTCGTGGAACCTCGGACTCTTCTTGATCAGCGCGCAGGTCTGATAGCCGTCGAGCCGCGGCATCAGGATGTCGCAGAAGATCAGGTCGGGGTCGTTGTCGGCGATCTTCGCCAACGCGTCGAATCCATCCTCGGCGACGATCACCTTGCAGCCCGCCTGACCGAGAAAGATCTCGGCGCTGCGGCGGATGGTGTTGCTGTCGTCGATCACCATCACCTTCAGGCCGGTGAGTTCGGCTGGCTGGTTCATCGGCACTCCGTACGCACGGTTCGTGTGGTCGGCCCGGCGAGCGGCGCGCGCATCTGCGCTCGACGCCCCCCGTGGGCCGGGACGCGAGGATTCCGTCCACCAGAGGTGGACAGCCCTCCTACAGTTCGACCATCTCGAAGTCTTCCTTGCGGGCGCCGCACTCGGGACAGGTCCAGTTCATGGGGATGTCCTCCCAGCGGGTGCCCGGTGCGATGCCCTCGTCGGGCAGCCCTGCGGCTTCGTCGTAGATCCATCCGCAGATCAGGCACATCCAGGTTCGAGACGGTGCGCTCATGGTTCCTCTTGGCTGGTGACATTCGCTTGTTTCTTGCGATGTTACCTTGCACCGCACCGCCCTCCATGCGCACCCCGACCAGTGGCGCGACCCCTGCGATGAACGCCTGCGAGGTCGACGCCTGCGACGCGACGATCGTGCTCAGGTACGGCATTCGGCGGGTCGATACTTCTGCGCGAGCGTTCCGCCCGTGCATTCCCATCGGATGCGGTCCGTCGGGGGCGTGCCGACGACCAGCGCCGGGTTGGGCTCCATGATGATCGTGCCGCCGCCGGCACGCGCGGTGTACGTCACGGTGATCACCCCGTCTGCGGCGATCGCGATGCCGGAGACGTTCGTAGTGGCCGCCGGTGACGTGAATCCAGTGCTCAGCGTCTGTCCGTGATACGCGTTCTCGGAGACCGTGCTGCGCGCCGCAGCGGCCAGCGTGATGCCTTCGGTGACGCGCGCCCGAACGGTGTAGTCCTGATAGGCCGGAATCGCCACCGCGGCCAGGATGCCGACGATCGCAACGACGATCATCAGCTCGATCAACGTAAAGCCCTTCTGCAGTTGCTTGCGCACGCGGTACGACATCGTTTTTCTCCGGTTGATTCGCGGTTGGCATCGAGACACGTGCCGAGGCTGCCTGAGGGATGAAGCAACCCGCGTGCCACCCCGAACGGCGGCCGATCATGGACGCTAACAGTG
>JAKOZZ010000406.1 GCA_029779755.1 Pseudomonadota bacterium | reverse complement strand
GGGGTGGAGGCGGCGGCCGACCGGCAGCGCGCGCTGGGCGACTGCCTGGACGGGCCGTCGCCGCACGCGGTCGTGCTGGCCGAGCGCCTGGTGGCGACGATCGCGCACGCCGACTGGGCGATGTTCCAGAAGAACGGCACCGATGCGACGACCGCCTGCGTGATGATCGCGCGCGCGGCGACCGGTCGCCGCAAGGTGCTGGTCGCGCGCGGCGCGTATCACGGCTCCGCGCCCTGGTGCACGCCACTCCCCGCGGGCACGACCGCCGAGGACCGCGCACACCTGATCCCGTTCGACTACAACGACGTCGACAGCCTCGCCCAGGCGGTGCATGCGGCCGGTGCCGACCTCGCCGCGATCCTCGTGACGGCGCTGCGCCACGACCTGGCGCGCGACCAGGAGCTCGCCACCCCTCAGTTCGCACAGGCCGCGCGCGAACTGAGCGCCGCCGCCGGCGCGGCCCTGATCGTCGACGACGTGCGCGCGGGTTTCCGCCTCGACCTGCGCGGCAGCTGGGCGCCGCTGGGCATCGAGCCCGATCTGTCCGCGTGGAGCAAGGCGATCGCCAACGGCCATCCGCTGGCCGCCGTCACCGGCCGCGACTGGCTGCGCGACGCGGCCACCCGTGTGTTCGTCACGGGTTCGTTCTGGACCGGCGCGGTGGCCATGGCCGCCGCCGTCGCCACCCTCGACGCGCTGCACCGCATCGATGCGCCGCGCGTGATGGAGCGTGCCGGCCTGCGGCTGCGCGAAGGCCTGCAGCGTCAGGCCGACGCCTACGGCGTGCGCGTGCGCCAGTCGGGTCCGCCCCAGATGCCGCTGGTGCTGTTCGACGACGACCCCGAACAGAAGACGGGCGCGCTGTTCTGCCAGCACGCACTCGCACGCGGCGCCTACCTGCATCCGCGCCACAACATGTTCCTGTCGACCGCGCACGGCGACGCCGACATCGACGCGGTGCTGGCCGCGACCGACGCGGCGATGCACGCGGTGGCGCGCCACCAGGCAGGCCGTTGACGACCCCCCCGAGGAGACCCCGATGACCCGCACCACGCGAAGAACGTTCCTGCTGGCCGGCGCCGCCGCCGGCCTCGTGCCGCACCATGCCATCGGACAGCCGTCCGACTACCCGAACCGGCCGCTGAAGATCATCGTCCCTTCGCCCGCCGGCGGGCTCACCGACAACTACGCCCGCATGTTCGCCGAGCACTTCACCACGCGCTTCAATCAGCCCGCGGTGGTGGAGAACCGGCCGGGCGCCAGCGGCATCATCGGCATCGAGGCGATGGTGAAGGCCCCGCCCGACGGCTACACCATCGTGATGGGCTCGACCGGCATGTTCTTCCAGGCACGGGTGCTGTACCGCAAGCTGCCCTACGACCTCGAGAAGGACATCGCACCGATCGCGATCTTCCCCACCGGCCCGCTGGCGCTGGCCGCCACCGAGCGCAGCGGCATCCGCGACTTCCGCAGCATGATCGAGCACGCGCGCAGGAACCGCACGAACATGGGCAACTACGTGACCGGCTCGTATCAGCAGATCCTGGCCGAGACCTGGAACCGCGACCACGGGTGCAAGTTCGACTTGGTCAACTACAAGGGCGAGGTGCCGATGTGGGTCGACATGGCCGGCGGCCAGCTCGACGTGGCGATCGGCAGCTACCAGGCGTTCGCCAACGTGCGCGACAAGGGCGTGCGCCTGATCGGTGTGACCGGACGAACGCGCTCGCCCCGGGCGCCCGACACGCCCACGATGATCGAGCAGGGGTTCAGCGGACCGGTGTCACGGCTCGAGGCGGCCATCCCGATGGTCGCGCACGCGTCCGTGCCGACGCCGATCCTCGAGTTCCTCGGACGGCTCGCGGTCGAGACCAACGACACCGCGCGCAGCCGGTCGATGCGCGACAGCATGGGCATCCCCGACGGCGTCGTCGGACGCGCCGAGGCGCTGCGTCTGTGGCGCGAAGACGGTCCGGTGTGGATCCGCGAAGTCCAGGCGCTGAATCTTCCGGTCACCTGACGGAATCCGCCGGTCACCTGATTGAGTCAGCCGATGACCTGATCGAGTCTGCCGGTCACCTGACCGGTGGGTCGGCGGCGCGCGGCGCACGCGCCGCCGGGCGGTACAGCGCAAGCACCAGCGATGCCGCGCAGCATGCCATCGCCATCAGCTGCAGCGGACCGAGCGGTTCGCCATGCACGATCGCGCCGGACACCATCGCGACCATCGGCACCATCACCGTGGACAGCCCGGCGACGTTGACGGGCAGCAGTCCGGCGATCGAGAACCACACCACGTTGCCGATCGCCATCGGCACCAGCGTGATGTAGGCGATCACGGCGATCGTCGTCCACGACGGCACGAACCACTGGTGGTCGCCGATCACCGCGGCCACGGACACGATCGGCACCGCGGTGATCAGCAGCTGCCATCCGGTGAGCACGATCACCGGCACATCGGGCGGGCGACGCTTGAGGATCAGCGACCCGACCGCCCAGCCGAAGCCGGCCAGCAGACCCAGCGCCAGGCCGAGCGGCGCCTGTGCGTAGACGTCGAAGCTGCGCAGCATCAGCATCGCCACCGCGGCGGCACCGAGGGCCAGCGCCAGCAGCAGCCGCGCCCTCATGCGCTCGCCGAGCAGCAGCCAGCCGATCAGCGCCGACCACAGGGGCATCGTGAAGCCCAGCACCGCCGCCTGCCCCGAGGGAATCAGCACCGACGCGTAGGTGCTCGCGATGTTCCACACCGCGAGATACGACAGCGTCGCGGCGGTCACCGTCGGCCAGTGCGTGCGCGGGATCGCCAGCGCGTGTCCGCGCAGGCGCGCGACGACCAGCAGCAGCAGGCCGGCCACCGGCAGCGAGATCGAACGGAAGGTCCAGACCGACATCTCGCGCACGGCGAGTGCGAAGATCGGCCAGTTCGTCCCCCACACCAGGGTCAGCACGACCAGAAGGACGAGGGCGCGGCGCGGGACGTGAGGATCGGACATCGGCCGCGAGACTCGCACGCCCGCCCGTGCAGGGCAAGCGCGATCGTCGCCGCGCCTGCCCTGGTGTGCGCCCTCTTGTGCGCCCTCTTGTGCGCCGTGGTGTGCGCCGTGGCGTCAGCCGGCGCGCTTCGCGGCCTCCTCGTGGTACTTCTGCGTCGCCACCTCCACCGCCTTGGCATGCACCTCGGCGAGCGCAGGCCGCGCCGCGCGCGCGCGCGCCGACGCCGACATCGTCGCGTCGTAGTGCCCCTGGAAGCGCGGGAACACGTGGCGCGCGATCAGGTCGTAGCTGCGCCGCGTGGCGTCGAAGTTCGCCCAGTTGTGCGCCAGCATCAGGTACGCGCCGAAGCCCCCGTTCGACTGCTTCCACAGACGTTCGATCTGCGCGACGACCATGTCGGGCGTGCCGATCGCGCCCATGCCCGAGTCGTTCACGAAGGAGATCATCTCCTTCACGTTGTTGCCGGGCACCGCCATCTGCGGGAACGCGGCGACGGCCTGGAAGTAGTCGAACCACTGCTCGATGCCGTACTCGACATCGCGGTACGCCTGCTCCATCGACTCGGCGCAATGCACCATGCCGACCAGGCGCCACTTGTTGCGGTCGACCGTGGTCTTGTAGTGCTTCGCCTGCGCCTCCATCACGTCCCAGTGCAGCGCCAGGGCGTCGAAACCGGCGGCCGTGGTCGCGCCGATCGACAGCAGGCCGACGCCGTGCATGCCGGCGAGCTTGGGTCCGGTGGGCGAGGCGACCGCCGGCACGGCGATGTCGAACAGCGGGTTCGAGTACGGACGCAGGTGCAGCCGTGCCTCGCGCAGGTCCCAGCGGTCGTTCTTGAACGTGACCGGTTCCTCGGTGGTGAGCAGCTTCATGATCACGCCCAGGCCTTCTTCCAGCAGCCGCCGCGTGTGCTCCTGCGTGACGCCGATCATGATGCCGTCGCTGGGCAGGGACCCGGGGCCGACGCCCAGCATCACGCGCCCGCGCGTGAGGTGGTCGAGCTGCACGAAGCGCTCGGCCACCCACAGCGGATTGTGGTACGACATGCTCACGACGCCCGACCCCAGCCGGATGTGACGCGTGCGCTCGGCCGCGAACGCGATCATCAGCTCGGGCGAGGCGCTGATCTCCGTACCGGCGGAATGGTGCTCACCGAACCAGGCTTCGTCGTAGCCGCAGCGGTCGAGCCACTGCACCAGCTCGAGGTCCTGCTCGAGCGCGAGCGTCGGGTTGATGCCGGGCTTGTGGAAGGGGGCGAGGAAGATGCCGAATCGCATGCGGTGGGCCATCGATGTCTCCGTTGTGATGGACCGCGCATCACGACCGGCGTACGCCGATCGGTTCCTGGAATGCGCGGCTGTCGTGGAACGGCACGGTTTTAGTCCGGTGCGCTGCGCGTGTCCAGCACTGGCATGCCCGGACGTTCCAGGACGCGTGCGTGCGTTCGGTGCCGCGCCCGTGCACTCGGCCGCCGCATGCGTGCGTTCAGCGGCCGCGCCGCTCCCGCAGCAGCAGGTAGAACCCGCTGGCGATCACGATCGACGCTCCCGTCAGCACGGCGGTCGCGGGCACGTCGCCGTAGATCAGGAAGCCGAGCAGGATCATGTACACGATCTGCTGATACAGGAACGGCGCCAGCGCGGAGGCGGGTGCGAAGCGGTGCGCATGGGCCAGGCACAGGTGCCCGCCGCCGCCCGCGAGGCCGGTGAAGGCGATGAGCAGCCACTGCTGCGCGGTGCTCGGCGTCACCCAGGCCGACAGCGCGAACGGTGCGATCAGCACCACCGCACCGACGGCCGACAGCATGTTGGTGACCGCGGGCGGGTCCGACGCGGCCAGGGTGCGCGTGAGCAGGTTGAACAGCGCGTAGACGATCGCGTTCACCACCGACAGCAGGATGGCCGGATGGAAGCCCTGCGTGCCCGGCCGCATGATCAGCAGCACGCCGCCGAAGCCCGCGAGCACCGCGATCCAGCGCCCGGCGTCGAGCCGTTCGCCGAGCAGCCACGCGCCGAGCAGCGCCACCAGGATCGGCACGGCGAACTGCACCGAGCCCGTCTCGGCCAGCTGCAGGTACTGCAGCGCCCAGAAGTTGAGCCCGGTCATCGACAGCAGCATGCACGCACGCAGCACCTGCAGGCCCGGTCGCCGCACGCCGCGCAGGTCGAGCTGGCCGGACCGCGCCATCAGCACGCTCATGAAGAGCACGTGCCCGACGAACCGCAGCCACACCACCTCGACCACCGGCAGCGCGCGCACCAGCCACTTGGCGGTGCTGTCCAGCAGGGCGAAGCTGAGGTAGGCGAGCGAGGCCAGACCGATGCCGATCAGGCGGTTGCGGGAACTCTCGGGAAGCAGCACGGGGGCGGTCTTCGAAATCGCAGGGCGGTGCACGCCTGACGCGCCGCCGGAGGCTTCGGTAGGATGCGGCGACGAATGTACCAGCACCGGAGCCGCTGCCTTGGACCTCGAGATCTCTCCCGACCTGCGCGGCACGCGCGCCGAAGCCCTGCTGCGCGACGCGGTCGCGCACGCGGTGGCGCACGAATCGAAGTGGGACCGCGCGATGGGCGACCGCGCCGGCATCCATCACCTCGACCCCCCGCCCTGGAACCGGCTGCTCGGCCCCACGTCGCCGCGCGGGCCGGCCACCGGGGTGGTGCTGCACGGAGACCGCACGCTGTGTTCCTGGGGCGAGCCGCTGCGGCCGGACATGACGTTCAGCGTGGCCAAGACCTACCTCGCGCTGCTGGCCGGCGTGGCCTTCGACCGCGGGCTGCTGCCCGACCCGGACGAGCCGGTCGCACTGCGCAGCCGGGCACCCGGGTTCGATACGCCCCACAACCGTCCGATCACCTGGACGCAGCTGCTGCAGCAGACGAGCGAATGGGAGGGCAGCGTGTTCGGCGTGCCCGACCAGGTCGACCGCTACCGCGCCGTCGCCTATCAGCCCGTGAAGCCCACGCAGCCGAAGGGGGGCCCGCGGCCGCTGCAGACGCCGGGCACCTACTGGGAATACAACGACGTGCGCATCAACCAGCTGTCGCTGGCGCTGCTGCACCTGTTCGGACGGCCGCTGCCCGACGTGTTCCGCTCGGCGATCATGCGACCGAGCGGCGCCAGCGACGACTGGCAATGGCTCGGCTACGACAACGCATGGGTGGACGTGGCCGGCGCGCGCATGCAGTCCGTGCCGGGCGGCAGCCACTGGGGCGGCGGCATCCTGATCAGCAGCGTGGACCAGGCGCGCATCGGGCGGATGCTGCTGCGCGGCGGCCTGGGCCCGGACGGTCGCGTGCTGTCGCAGGACTGGGTGGACCGCATGCTGCAGCCCTGCCCGCTCGCGCCCTTCTACGGATATCTGACCTGGCTGAACCGCAGTCGGGTGATCTATCCGGACGTCAGCGAGGACAGCTACTTCGCGCTGGGCGCCGGCAGCTCGATCACGTGGATGTCGCCGCGACAGGAGGCCGTCGTGGTGGTGCGCTGGATCGAATCCGAATACGCCAACGGCTTCTTCCAGCGGATCGAGGCGGCACTCGCGGCGCTGTAGGGGCAGCGGGCGGCCCCGCCGTCAGCGCAGCGGTCCGGGCGCCACGGGTGACGGCGCGAGCCCCGGCGGCGGTGGCGGGATGGTGCGGGTCGGGCTGCCTGACGGCGTGGCAGGCACCGGCGTGACCACCAGCGGCGCGCTTGCGGCCGGTGCCACGGTCGCGGGCGCGGCCACGCCGGGCTGCACGGTTGCGGGCGCGGCCGGCCGTGCGGCGCCGTAGTACCCCGACACCGGCACCCGGTGCCCCTTCGCATACATGCACTGCACGTACGCGTGGTCGTAGCGCTGCTGCACGCCATAGGTGGACGCCTGCGCCGCGCCGGTTCCGGCCATCGAGCCGAACAGCAGCCCCGTGCCGGCGCCGACCCCGGCGCCCTGTGAGCCGCCGACGGCCGCCCCGGCGGCGGCGCCGATCACGGTGCCCAGCGCGGCGCTGCGCGCCACGCTCTCCTGCCCGGCCTGGCCCGCGGTCACCGCGCCGCTCTGCTCGAGCGCGTACTGCCGGCAGGTGGCATCGTCGTAGCGGAACTGCTCGAAGCTCATCGTGCTGCCGGGCAGGGCCATGCGCGACGGGCCGGTCGGCACGACCGCACAGGCGCCGATCAGGGGCATCAGCAGGAAGATCAGACGGCGGGGAGCGGACATGAGCGTCTCCTGCACGAATTGCTCGAAGCGTGCGCTCACTGAGCGGATGGCGCCTGCGCCGGCGCCTGTGCCGGAGCCTGCGGAGGCGGCGCCACGCGGACCCAGCCGTCGGGGCACTCGCTGACCTGCGGGTGGTACCCCTCGGGGTTGGGGCAGTAATACCAGAAGCTGCCCTCCGCCGACGCCGCGGGTGCCGGGACGACCGGCTGCTGCGGCGACGGCGCCCGCTCGATGTACACGGGCGGAGGCGCCGGCGTGCCGTAGACCGCAGGCGGATACGGCCCGTAGATGGGGCCCGGGGCATAGACGGCGCCCGGCGCGTAGATCGGGCCGGGATACACCGGCGCCGGAAAGACCGGCGCGACGTATCCGTAGCCGTAGGCGCCCGGCACGATGACCCGCGGGGCGTAATAGCGCGGCGGCGGCGGCGCCCAGCGGATGGGCGGGGGCGCCACGTAGATGCCCACGCGCCCGCGCCCGCCGCCATGCGCGTACGCGGCGGTGCTGGCCACGGCCGCGATGCCGGTGACGAGCAGTGCCAGCAGCTTGCCAGGAGTCATGTTCGCCTCGCATTCGACGTCGATGTGCAATTGTCCTCGCAACCGGCCGTCACGGGGAGGAACCTTGCCCGCTTCTTACCGATCGCGCCCTCTGTTACAGCCGGATACAGCCTGGGCGGTGCGCACCCGCGCCACGCCCACACCGCCACTGCGCCCCAACCGCACCGGGCTCACACCGGCCCCGCGCCGGACCCGCGCCGGCAACCTGCCGGCCCCGTGCCGCGCCTGCGTTACCATGCGGCGCAACATGACCATCGCCCCCCACCCGCTCGACGAGGCGATCCGCCTCACGCCGATCGACACCAACCGTTTCGCCGGCCACACCAGCCCCGCCTACTGGGGCCAGGTCGCCCCGTTCGGTGGTGTCACCGCCGCCACCATCCTGAATGCCGCCCTGCTGCGTCCCGAGCGCCTGGGCGATCCGCTGACGCTCACGGTGAACTACGCCGGCCCGATCCGCCCCGGCCCGTTCGAGGTCGAGACCCGGCTGATGCGCACCAACCGCTCGACCCAGCACTGGGCAGTGCAGCTCGTGCAGGGCGAGGCGCGCGAAGTGATGATCAGCGCGATCGTGGTCTTCGCGGTGCGACGCCCCACCTGGAGTCGGACCGAGGCCCGCATGCCTGACGTCCCGGCCGCGGCGGCGTGCCCGACCGCCCCCCGGGGACGCGACATGGCGTGGCTGGAGCGCTACGACCTGCGCCCGGTGCGCGGTCGCCTGATGCAGCCGAATCCCGACAGCATCACCCACGGATGGATCGCGGATCATCCGGCCCGCGCGCTCGACTTCCCCGCCCTCGCGTCGATCTGCGACGCGTTCTTCCCGCGCCTGTTCCTGCTGCGGCCGACGCCCACGCCGATCGGCACCGTGTCGCTCAACGTGTACTTCCACGTCGACAGCGCCACGCTGGCGCTGCAGGGCAGCGCGCCGGTGCTCGGCGTCGCCGAAGGCCAGGTGTACAACGCCGGCTTCTTCGACCAGCACGGACAGCTCTGGGGGGAAGGCGGCGTGCTGCTGGCCACCACGCACCAGATCGTCTGGTACAAGGAATGACGTGTCGCTGAACGACGCGCGTCGCCAGCGGCATGCGCTGGCCGCGGCCCTCGTCGTGATCGTCGTGTGGGGCGCGAACTTCTCGGTGCAGAAGTACACGATGTCCGCACTGACGCCGGGCGGCTTCCTGTTCGCGCGCTACCTGCTGCTGCCGATGGCGGCGGTGAGCCTGCTGCTGTGGTATCGGCGCGCATCGCTGCCGCCCCTGACCCGCACCGACGTGTGGGCGCTGGCGCGGCTGGGCTTCTTCGGCCACACGGTGCACGTGTCGATGGTGACCTACGGCATCCACTGGTCGACGGCGTTCTCGAGCTCGCTGATCCTGGCCTGCGGGCCGATCTTCACCCTGCTGATCCTGCGGCTGCAGAAGGTGGAGACGCTGACGCGCGCGCAGGTGGGCGGCGTGGCGATCGCGTGCGTCGGCGTGCTGGTGTTCCTGTGGGACAAGCTGGCGGCGGGACGCTGGCAGGCCACCGGCGGCGACCTGTTCCTGCTCTTCGCGTCCAGCTTCTTCGCCTACTACACCGTGGCCTCGAAGCCGCTGATCCAGCGGCTGGGCACGGTGAACGTGATGACCTGGTCCACGCTGCTGGGCGCCGCGCCGATCGTGCTGCTGAGCCTGCCCGCCGCGGTGCGCGTCGACTGGATGTCGGTGCCGCCCTCGGCGTGGGTTGCGCTGCTGTGGGCGTCGCTGGTGTCGGCCTTCTTCGGCTGGCTGGTGTGGGGCTGGGTCAACGTGGTGCGCGGTGTCGCGCGCTCGGCGCCGCTGATGTACCTGATGCCGCCCGTCGCCGGCGTCGTGGCCTGGCTGGCCGCCGACGAGCAGTTCACGACCCTCAAGCTGACGGGCGCCGCCGTGACCCTGGGCGGGGTTGCGCTGGCGCAGTTCGCCAGCCCGCCCGGGCGGCCGGAACGCGAGGCGCCCGCCCTGGTGGACTGATCGTCCGGTGGGCCGGACTGATCGACCGGTGGGCCGCCCCGTTCAGGCCGCCTTCGTCAGCGCCTGATCCACCCAGCGCTCCAGGTCGGCGGCCGACATCGCACCGCTCACGCGCGCGACCTCCTTGCCGCCGCGGAACAGCATCAGGGTCGGAATGCTGCGGATGCGCAGGCTCTGCGACAGCTCGATCTCGAGATCGGTGTCGACCTTGCCGAGCACCACGCGG
>JAKOZZ010000402.1 GCA_029779755.1 Pseudomonadota bacterium | reverse complement strand
GCCGCCGCTGCGCCTGCCGGGCGCCGTCGGCTCGCCGGCGACCCCGATCGCCACGGTCTGACCCCGGGAGGTGCTCCACCCATGACGCTCATCCATTGCGACGGTCTGCCCGACGCGCCTGAGGCCTACCTCGCCGAGACGGGCTTCTTCGACATCACGCACCCGGTGGTGCGCCGGTTCACCGACGCGGCGGTCGGGGATGCGGCCGATGCGCGCACGCGCGCGGTCCGGCTGTTCTACGCGGTCCGCGACCGCATCCGCTACGACCCGTACAACATCACCTACGAGCCGCCGGCCTACCGGGCCAGCGCGGTGATCGAGGCCGGCTACGGCTGGTGCGTGCCGAAGGCGGCGCTGCTGGCGGCCTGCGCGCGCGCGGCCGGCATCCCGTCGGCGATCGGACTGGCCGACGTGGTGAACCATCTCACCACCGAGAAGCTGAAGGCGCGCATGGGCGGGGTCAACGTGTTCTACGACCACGGCTATACCGCGCTGCACCTCGACGGGCGCTGGCTGAAGGTGGTCCCGGCATTCAACATCGAACTGTGCGAACGCTTCGGCGTGCGCCCGACCGAGTTCGACGGCACGAGCGACGCGCTCTACCAGCCCTTCGACGTGCACGACCGCCGGCACATGGAGTACCTGGCCGACCACGGCACGTGGTCGGACCTGCCGCTGGACAAGATCAAGAGCGACTTCGCGATCCACTACCCGCAGAGTCTCGCCCGCGCCGCGGCACGCGCCGGCCACACGGAGACGGACCGCTTCGAGGATGACGCGCACGGCGAGCGCAAGTAGACCGCGGCACGGCGCGCACGGCCAGGGCCGTGTGCGCAGTGCCGCGGCTCAGCTCAGAACAGCAGGCCCGGCTTCAGCGAAGGCTCGATGGCGACCAGGATCTGGTCGAGCAGATCGGCGGCGCCTTCCGCGTTGACCAGCATCAGCCATGACAGGGCGAGCGCGCCCAGGACGGCGAGGAGAATCGGAGAAGAGTTTCGTCGGATGGACATGGCAACCTCCATTGACAGCAGGTCTCCGTATCACTTTTTGTTGTAACGATCAGGATACGCCAGTTGGTGATGCGTGCAAGCCCTTCGGCATGCCGCGCTTCGCAAGCGCCCTGCGTACCCCTATCATCGCCGTGCCTTTCCATCCACGCCGTCCCGCGGCGTACGAGCCTGCGCGATGCCCCCGCCCCGCAAACCCGGATCCGTGCTGCGCGCCGTCGAGCGCCGGCGTGCCGCGCACGGCGCACGCGCGGGCGTCTCGACCGCACCGGACGCCCGTCCCGGCGTGCACGGCGCAGCGCCCATCGCACCGGCGCCCTCCGCCCTCCACGACAGCCTCCCGGATGCCCCGGCACCCGGCCCCGCGATCGGCGCCGAACGGGCCGCACGGATCGTCGCCCAGTTTCCGCTGGTGCTGATCGGCCAGATCCTCGCCGCAGCGCTTTGGCTGATCGTCGCCCGTCCCGACAACGGCGTGGCGGCGCTGGTGGTCTGGGGGGTCGCCTGGATGGTGACGATGGTGCTGTCGGTGGTGTGCTCGGGCTGGCATCCCGATCCGGCGCGCCGTGCCAGGCGGCAGGCAGCCCTTGGCCGGGTCGGCATCGTCGCGGCCGCACGCTCGAGCGTGTGGGGTCTCGGGGTGGCCGTCATGCTGCCCGCGTCGCCGGAACTGCGCGCCGCGGCGGTCGGGCTGCTGTGCGCGCTGCTGACCGGCCTGCTCAACACGCTCGGCCCGTACCCGAAAGCACTGCTCGTCGCCGGGGCCGCACTCACCGTCCCCGCGGCTGCGCGACTGATCTCGGACGCGACGGCGTACGACGCAGGGCTCGCGGCCGGCGCGCTGGTGTTCCTCGCCATCGTCCTGCTGACCGCGCGCAACCAGGAGCGCACGCTGCGCGAAGTCGAGCGGGCGCGCACGCGGGCCGACCAGCTGACCGCGGCGCTCGCCGTGCAGACGAGCGCCGCGACCGAAGCCCGCGAGCGCGCCGAGCAGGCGCTCGGCGCCGCACAGCGCGCGATCGGCGCCCGGACCCGATTCCTCGCCGCGGCCAGCCACGACCTGCGTCAGCCGGCCCACGCGATCGGTCTGTTCGTCGGCGCGCTGAAGGACGAGATCCGCGACGGCCGCGCACGCTATCTGCTGGATCGCCTCGACCGATCGATGTCGGGGCTCGACGAGCTGTTCAACCGCCTGCTCGACATCTCGCGTCTCGACGCAGGCACGGTGGAGCCCCGGATCTCGGTGTTCGCCATCGGCCCGCTGCTGCAGACGCTGGAGACGCGCTTCGCGCCGCTGGCCGAGCAGCGGGGCCTGGTGTTCCGCGTGTTCACGCCCCGCGCCTGCAACCTGCGCTGCGACCCGGCCCTGCTGATCGAGATGCTGATGAACCTGCTCTCGAACGCGTTCCGGTACACGGAGCGTGGCGGCATCCTGCTCGGCGCGCGGCGGCGCGGCGGGCGCCTGGCGATCCAGGTCTGGGACACCGGGGTCGGCATCGGGCCCGAGAACCTGCAGTCGATCTTCGACGAGTTCACGCAGCTCGGGAACTCGGCCCGGGACCGGCGCCTCGGGCTCGGCCTCGGTCTGTCGATCGTGAAGCGGCTGGGCGACGTGCTCGACTGCCCGGTGTCGGTGCGGTCGCGCCCGGGCCGGGGCTCCGTCTTCGAGATCTCGGTGCAGCTCAGCGCCGACCCGGCGGGCGTCGTCTCGGCCGCCCGGGACGACGCCGACACCGAGCGGCTGCGCGGCATGCTCGTGCTGGTGGTCGACGACGAGCTCGACATCCTGATCGGCATGGAGGCGCTGCTGGTCAGCTGGGGCTGCTTCGTGATCGTCGCGCGATCGATCGACGAGGCCAGGGTGCACCTGGACCGGACCGAACGGTTCCCCGACCTGATCATCACCGACCACCGTCTGACCGGCGGCCAGACCAGCGAGGACGTGGCCGATGCGGTACGCGAGCTCGTGCCGGTGCCGGTGCCGATCGTGGTGGTGTCGGGCGACGCGGGCGGCGCGCTCGAGGAGGTGGCCCGCCGGCACGGCTGGGCGCTGCTGTCCAAGCCGGTCAATCCGGAGCGCCTGAAGACGCTGGCCGTCGCGCTGATGCGCGGCGGCTGACCCGATCAGAACCCGATCAGAGCGCGGGCAGGCGCACCCCGGCGCGCGCGACGGCGATCAGCGCCTGCGTGCGCGAAGTGACGCGCAGCTCGCGCAGGATCGCGCTGACGTGGATCTTCACCGTCGACTCCGCGATGTCGAGGCGGCGCGCAATCAGCTTGTTCGGCAGGCCGGCGACCACGAGCGCCAGCACCTCGCGCTGCCGATCGGTGAGATTCCAGTCGTCCGCGCCGCGGCCGGCTCCGCCTTCGCCCTGCGCACCGCCCGACACGATGCTGTCGGGCAGATAGATGCGCCCGTCGAGCAGCGCTTCGATGGCGGACCGGATGCGCGACGAGTCGGCCGACTTCGGCAGGAACGCCTTGGCACCGAGGTCGAGCGTGCGCATCACGGTCGCGCGATCCTCCATGCCGGAGACGACGACGACCGGCACCGCCTCGTGCTCCTTGCGGAACTGCTCGAGGGCCACGAAGCCCGGCATGTCGGGCAGCTGGAGGTCGAGCAGGACGAGGTCGAACGACTGGCTGCGCGCGGCATCGATCCCGGCGGCGCAGGTGTCCGCCTGAACGATCGTGGCCTCGGGCCGCAGCGACCGGATCACCAGTGCGATGCCTTCTCGAACCAGAGCGTGATCGTCGATAATGAGGATGTTCATGGATTGCAGGCTCCGCCGGTGTTCACCGCCTGTCTTCACGTTAACGCCGACCGATCGACACGGTCTTTACTACTTGGGTAGTATGCAAGAGCTTTGCGGTATGACCTATCTTCGAGGGGTCACGGACTGACGGCGCGGGCGCGCGCGACACCTGCGCAGGCGCTGAGGTCCCGGACGTCGCCGGGTGCACGCGTGGTCTGCAGGTCGAGCCCCGGCGGTGACGTCCGTGGCGAGCGCCGGTCCAAACCTTTTCCTGGAGATCCGATGGTGTGCGCCGCGCTGCGTTTGACGATGCCATGGCTCGTTGTCGGCGCATTGATGCTTTCCGCGTGCTCCAGCGTCCCCAAGCTCACCGCCCCGACGGTTCCGCCCGCACCGCAGGTGCCGGGCGCCCCCGCGCTCCCTGGCGTGCCTGCGCTGCCCGGTGCGCCGCAACTGCCGGCGGTCCCGCAGGTGCCCGGTGCGCCGACCGCGGCGCAGCTGTCCCAGCTGGCGGCGGCGCAGGCGGCTCAGGTGCGCATGCTCGACCTGTCGGTCGTCGCCAGCGCCGACCTGAATGCCGACGGACGCAACCGCGCCGCACCGGTCGTGATGCGCGTGTATCAGCTGCGCTCCACCACGGCGTTCCTGGCCGCCGACTTCTTCACCCTGTACGACCGCGAGCAGGCCGCCCTCGGCCCCGAGCTGCTGGCGCGCGAGGAACTGCAGCTGCGCCCCTCCGACACGCAGCGGCTGTCGCGCGAGGCGGCCCCGGGTGCACGCGCGATCGGCGTGATCGTCGCCTACCGCGACCTCGAACGCTCGAACTGGCGCGCGGTCGTGCCGCTGCCCGACCCCGACCCCGCCGTGCTGCGCATCCCGGGCAAGGCGGCCGAGGTGCCGTTGCGCATCCGCCTCGGCGCACGCGCGGTCGTGCTGGAGAAGCCGTGAACG
>JAKOZZ010000457.1 GCA_029779755.1 Pseudomonadota bacterium | reverse complement strand
CTGGTGGGCCTGCCCAACGCCGCCGATCTGCTCTACTCGGCCCGCAAGTTCGGCGCCGACGAGGCCGGCCGGCTCGGGCTGGTGCAGCGCGTGGTGCCGGACGCCGAACTGCTCGACGCCGCACGCGGCTACCTGAAGGCGATGGTCGACAGCGTGTCGCCGCGCTCGGTGGCGGTGATGAAGCGCCAGATCTGGGACGGCATGTTCCAGACGATGTCGGAGGCGACCGCCATCGCCAACTACGAGATGGAGCAGAGCTTCGCCGCGCCCGACTTCAAGGAGGGCGTGGCGCACTTCCTGGAGAAGCGGGCGCCGAAGTTCAACCCGCTCTGAACGGGGGGCTGCAGGGGGGCAATGGGAATGCTGCAACGCAGAATCTCTAGCGATCATTGACCGTCGGAATATCAAGAATTCACTCTTGCTAGAGGGGTGGTTCTAGATTGCTGCAATGCGGCAAATTGTCATCGTTTCGGGACCTCCGCTCGTTAGAATGCCTGTCGGGCAATGGGTTCCGGGCGTCCGTCGGACCTCCGGGAACCTCCCGCCGCGCGGCGCGCGGTGGCGAACCCTGCCCGCAGGAGTCCACGATGCCCACCACCCCCCATGTGCTGCCCCGCCAGATCCTCGACTGGGTGGCCCTGCTCGAGCGGCTGGACGCCGGCGACCGCGACGGTCTGCGCGAACACTTCCTGGCGCTCGATCCCGACGACCGGCGCCTGCGCTTCGGGTTGCCGGTCAGCGACGAACACATCCGTCGCTACGTCGATGGCATCGACCTCGATGCCGATGTCGTGTTCGGCGTGTGTTCGGGCACCGGGACCTGGCTCGGCATCGGACACCTGACGCTGGGCCGCGAGGATGCCGAGCTCGGGCTGTCGGTGCTGCCGGATGCACGCGGTCGCGGACTCGGTGCGGCGATCTTCCGCTTCGCGCTCGCCCATGCGTCCCGCGCCGGCGTGCGGCGCGTGTACATGCACTGCCTCACCAGCAATCGGGCGATCCTCTCGATCGCCCGGGCCGCCCGCATGGAGATCCACAGTGCGTCCGGCGAGGCCGACGCCTACCTGGTCGTGCCGCCCTATGCGCAGTTCGTGCGCATGCTGATCGACGAGCCGGCGACCGAACACTGAGCCGGGCTATACTCCGGCTCCCGATCCGCCCGGGATCTGCCGGAGTGGTGGAACTGGTAGACGCGCCGGACTCAAAATCCGGTTTCCGAAAGGAAGTGCGGGTTCGATTCCCGCCTCCGGCACCACATGCATGAGCCCGCGCCAGCGGGCTCTTGCGTTTGGGGCTGGAGCGCACCGTCCCCGCGGACCGTGCGGGCGGAAAGCGAAGGGATGTTCATGGGCCTGCAGGCCCATCCGCGGCCCGCGCAGGTGCGGGCGATTCCCGCCGTGAAGAGATGGCCCTGCCGCCCTGTCCGCGGCGCGCGCTCGGCTATGCTCTTCGGCATGCCGCCACGCGCGGGCCGTCCGCGCGCCGTCGCGGCGCATCGACCTCCGCCGCTCATGTCCCTGCCGCTCAACATCGCCGTCGTCGTGCTGCTGATCGCCGTCTCGGCGTTCTTCTCGGTCGCCGAGATCGCGCTGGCCAGCGCCCGCAAGCTGCGGCTGCAGTCGCTGGCCGACGCCGGCGATGCGCGCGCCGCGGAAGTCATCGCACTGCAGGAGCGCCCCGGCCACTTCTTCACGGTCGTGCAGATCGGCCTGAATTCGGTGGCGATCCTGGGGGGCCTGCTGGCCGAGGGGGCGCTGTCGCCGCTGTTCAGCCGACTGATCGTGTCGCTCGGGGGGTCTCCGGACGTCGCGGCGACCGGCGGGTTCGCGCTGTCGTTCGTCCTGATCACTGCGCTGTTCATCGAATGCGCGGACCTGATCCCCAAGCGCATCGGCATGGCCGAGCCGGAGCGCTGGGCGATGCGTCTGGTGCGTCCGATGCGCGTGTGCACGCGGGTGCTGGCGCCGCTGGTCGTACTCTTCAACGGTGTGGCGGACGCGTTCTTCCGGATCACCGGTCTGCCCGCTGCGCGCGAGGAGCGCGTCACCGCCGACGACATCGTCGCGGTCGTCGAGGCGGGGGCCGATGCCGGCGCGCTGCGGGGCGACGAGCACCAGCTGATCGGCAACGTGCTGGGCTTCGGCGAGCGTCCGGTGGCCGCCGCGCTGACCCCGCGCGACAGCGTGGTCTACCTCGACCTGGACGAGGATGCCGTGCGGGCGCGCGAGAAGATCCTCACCCGCCGCGCCGAGGACTTCCTCGTCTGCCGGGGCCGCATCGACGAGGTCGTCGGGTTCATCGAGCTGCGCGACCTGCTGCCCGCACTGGCCGACGCGTCGGGCGCCGCCCTGACCGCGGCCCTGAACGGGCCGGCCGTGCGCGCGCCCGCGGTGGTGCCGGAGTCCCTCACCCTGGCCGACGTGCTGGAGCGCTTCCGCGTGGAGCACACCGACTTCGCTGTCGTGGTCAACGAGTACGCGCTGGTCGTCGGCACCGTCACGCTCGACGACCTGATGCACTGCCTGATGGACCGCGTGGTGGTCGCGCCGGGCGAGCGTCAGGTCGTGCAGCGCGGGCCGGGGTCCTGGCTGGTGGACGGGATGGCGCCGATCGACGAGGTCAAGCGGCTGATCGACGTC
>JAKOZZ010000396.1 GCA_029779755.1 Pseudomonadota bacterium | reverse complement strand
GCTGCGCGACCTCGGCATCGACACACCGCCCCCCGCCTTGCCGGCGGCCGGTGAAGCGGCAGCACGCGCCCTGCTGGACGGTTTCCTCGCCGGACGTGCGCTGGGCTACCGCCGGCACCTGTCGAGCCCGCTCACCGCCGAGACGGGCTGCAGCCGGCTGTCGGAGCACCTGGCGTTCGGCACGATCTCGCTGCGCACCGTGCATCAGGCCACCGAGCAGGCGATCCGTCGTGGCGGCGAAATGAGCGAACGTGACCCCGAGCAGCGCGCGCTCGGGCACGCGCTGCGCGGGTTCGCCGGCCGGTTGCGCTGGCACTGCCACTTCATCCAGAAGCTCGAGGACGAGCCGGCGATCGAGTGGCGCAACTTCGCCCGCACGGCCGATGGCTTGCGGGCGGGCGACGGCTCGGCGCTTCAGCCGATCGACCGCACGCGTCTTCAGGCCTGGCAGGAAGGCTGCACCGGCTATCCGATGGTGGACGCGTGCATGCGCCAGCTGCACGCCACCGGATGGCTGAATTTCCGCATGCGGGCGATGCTGGTGAGCTTTGCGGCCTACCACCTGTGGCTGCACTGGCGCGCGCCGGGCCTGTTCCTGGCACGGCAGTTCCTCGACTTCGAGCCCGGCATCCACTGGAGCCAGATGCAGATGCAGTCGGGCACGACGGGCATCAATACGCTGCGCATCTATTCGCCGACGAAGCAGGCGCGCGACCACGATCCGGACGGCACGTACCTGCGCCGGTGGCTGCCGGAGTTCGGCACGCCGGCGTACCCGGCGCCGATCGTCGACGAGCGCAGCGCGATGGCCGCGGCACGCACGCGTCTGCACGCACTGCGGCAGACGCGCGACGCGCGCGGCGAGGCCGACGCCATCCAGAAGAAGCACGGGTCGCGGCGCAGCGGTCTGCCGCCCTCCGGCACGCGACCGAAACGTGCCCCGGCGGCGGACGACCGGCAGGGACGGCTGTTCTGATCCGCAGCATCGGAACGCACTCCGTCCCTCACGAAGACACCCGCCGCGTCGCGCGACGGCGCTCGCTCGGCGCCACGCCCAGCTCGGCGTGCATGCGCCCGGCGATCCACCAGGCCACGAGCAGGCCGGCGCCGCCCACCGCGAACACCGCCGCCAGCGGCCCCACCTGCAGCACCAGCCACACCGCGCCGGGCGTGACGATGTTGGCCGCGTCGCGGAACGTGGAGTACACCGCCGACATCTCGCTGCGCTCCGAGGGCTTCACCGACATCAGGAACGGCAGGCCGCCGAACAGGTCGAGCAGGACCAGGAAGTACGCGCCCGCAAGCAGCAGCGCGATGCTCACCCAGGGCCAGCCTGCGAGCAGCGCGGCCAGCACGAAGCACGCACCGGCCCCGAAGAAGCCGATCTGCACCGTGCTGCGCAGCGGCCGTGCGCGCATCCAGCGCAGCATCAGCGGCGCGAGGAACAGGCCGGTCGACGCAAGGGAGGCCGCGATGCCGCCGATGCGGTCGCTGAGGCCCTCCTCGATCGCATAGATGCCCACGTACACCAGATACACCGACCAGCCGCACGAGCGGATCACGACCAGCAGCCACGCACCGACCAGGCGCGGCTGCACGGCGAAGCGCCGCAGGTACCGCAGCGGGTTCGGCGACACGGTGCCGGTGCGGGGCGCGCGCTGCGTGCTGCCCATGCCCACCCACCAGATCGCGAACAGCATCGCACCCGCCGACACGGCCACGACGACGAACGGCGCGCCGTGCCAGTACTGCAGCAGCCACACGCCGACGAACGGCCCGGCCGCCCAGCCGGTGCCCGCGTAGAACAGGCGCAGCGTCTCGAGCCGCCCGAGCTCGGTCTTGGCGACGTACTGCAGGATGTTGGCGTTGTAGCAGACGAAGGCGATCGCCGTGCCCACCACCGTGCACAGCAGTGCGAGCGCCACCGTCTTGCCGCCGACCATGCCGAAGGCGGCGGAGCCCAGGTACAGCAGCACGCCGAGCGTGTGCACCCAGCGGCGCGGCAGCACCCGCATCAGCCAGGGCACGGTCAGCACCGTGAGCAGGGACACGATGCCGACGGCCAGGTAGATCTGCGACACGACGGCGGCGTCGCCCCAGGCGCGATAGAGCACGAGCGGGAACACCGAAAGCGTGACGCCGCGCGTGATCGCCTCGAATCCGCCGACGAGCGCGAAGCTGCCGACCGTGGGCGGGGCGCTGTGCTGCATCGGACCTCCGTCAGGCCAGCGGCGGACGCCGCGTGTGCCAGTCGGTCACGCGCTGGAACGCGCAGCCGGCGTGCACGAGCCGGTCTTCGCGCAGGTGGCCGGCCACCAGCTGCACCCCCAGCGGCAGCCCGGCCGCGGTGAAGCCGGCGGGCATCGTCAGGGTGGGATGCCCGGACATGTCGAACGGCGCGGTGTAGCGCATCAGCTGCAGCCGATGCCCGGGCTGCGTGCGCAGCTGCGCGATCTGCTCGAGGCTGGGCGCCGCGAACGGGATCACCGGCATGATCAGCAGGTCGACCTGCTGCATCAGCGCGTGCATGCGCCCGGTGAACTCCGCACGGGCCAGCAGGATGCGCTGGTATTCGGTGCCGCCGAGCGCGAGGCCGGTGTCGAGCAGTGCGGCGAGCACGGGTCCGTACTCGGCGCGTCGCGACGGGAACGTCGCCGCGTGCGCGACCGCCGCCTCGACGCCGCAGTGGCCGACCCAGCCGGCGATCACGGGGTCCACCGGCGGCATCGTGACGGGCACGGCGACCGCGCCCTGCCCCACCAGGACCCGCAGCGCCGCCTGGACGGCATCGACCACCTCGGGCGCGGCGTCGCGCGACGCATACACCTCGTCGATGCCGATGCGCAGTCCGTCGAGGCGCGCGGCGCTGCCCGCCAGGTAGTCGGGCACCGGCGCCTGCAGCGCGGTGGGGTCATCGGGATCGGCGCCGGCGATCGCGCCCAGCATCAGGCCGCAGTCGGCGGCGCTGCGGCACATCGGGCCGAGGTGATCGAGCGACGCCGCGAGTTCGAACGCGCCGTGGCGCGACACGCGGCCCCAGGTCGGCTTCAGGCCGGTCACGCCGTTGGCCACCGACGGATAGCGGATCGAGCCACCGGTGTCGGTGCCGATGGCGCCGTGGCACAGGGCGGCGGCGACCGCCACGCCCGAGCCGCTGGACGACACCCCCGTCCACGTGTCGGCGTTCCAGGGATTCAGCGGGGGCGCGATGTCGGGATGGTGCGCGCTGAACGCGCCTTCGGTCAGCTGCAGCTTGCCCAGGAGCACCGCGCCGGCCTCCTGCAGGCGGCGCACCACCGTGCCGTCCACCGGCGGCACGAAGTCCCGATGGATGGTGGTGCCGGCGGCGGTGACCACACCGGCCGTCCAGCACAGATCCTTCACGGCGATCGGCACGCCGTGCAGCGGGCCGATCCGTTCGCCGCGTGCGATCCGGCGGTCGGCCTCGGCGGCCTGCGCCAGCGCCCGCTCCGGGGTCGTGCGCGCGTAGGCCCGCAGGCCGGGATCGAGGCGTGCGATCCGCCGCAGCATCGCCTGCGTCGCCTCCGTGGCACTGAGCCTGCGCTGGCGGATCAGGCCGGCCAGCGCGTCGATGCCCAGCCAGGCGATGTCGTCGTCGTTCATGATGGGGTCGTCCTCCCGTGGGCCGGCCGTCGGTGGCGGCCATGTCTTGTATCGATGCGTCTTGTCCCGACTCGACTCGACTCGACTCGACCCGACCCGACCCGACTCGTCGCGTTGCGTCGCGTCGCGTCGCGTCGCGCCGTGCATCTTGCACCGGGCGCCGCGCGCGTGTGCGCAGACCGTGGCGCCGGGCGGGGTGACCGGCGCGCACGGCGCGATAATCCGGTACGCGCGCTCCCCCTGCCCTCCCCCATGCCCACCTTCGATCAGCTGTTCGGATTCCTCGTCGCCGCCCTGCTCGTCACCGCCTCTCCCGGTCCCGACAATCTCATGGTGCTGGGCATCGGCATGTCACGCGGGCCGCGCAGCGGCATCGCGTTCGGGCTGGGCTGTGCACTGGGCTGCCTCAGCCACACGGCGCTGGCCGTGCTGGGGGTCAGCGCGCTGATCGCCGCGTCGCCCGTCGCGTTCACGGCGCTGCGCATCGGCGGCGGCCTGTACCTGCTGTGGCTCGGCATCGGGGCGCTGCGCAGCCGGGGTGCGGCGCGCGTGGCCGACGCCTCGTCGATGGATCGGGCGGCGCTGCCGCTGTTCGGCAAGGGCCTGCTCGCCAACGCGATCAACCCGAAGGTGGTGCTGTTCTTTCTTTCGTTCCTGCCGCAGTTCGTCGATCCGGCCGGCGGTCAGGTCGCGCTGCAGACGGCCGTGCTCGGCCTGGTGTTCACGCTGCAGGCGGCGCTGCTGTTCGGAACGCTCGGCGCGTTCTCCGGCGCGGTCGGCCGCTGGCTGGAACACCGTCCGGGCGCGGGGCTGTGGCTGGACCGCGCGGCCGGGATCATCTTCGTGGGGCTGGGCCTGCGGCTGATCCTGAGCCGCTGAGCCGCTGAGCCGGCGAGCCTCTGTGCTGACGCGCTGCCGAGCCGTTTCCCGTGACGCCGTGACGCCGTGGCGCCGTGATGTCCGCAATCGCGTGACCCGGCGACCGCGCGCGCCGCGTCACCCCCCGCGCCGCCACTGCTCCGGCGCGAAGCGTGCGAACAGCAGGCCCACGCCGCCCACCAGCACCGCCGCCGCGATCAGCCCCGCTTCGGCGCCTTTCCAGTCGACCACCATGCCGAGCAGGATCGGCCCGATCACGTAGCCCACGTCGGAGAGCATGCGGTAGCCGGACATGGCCGCCGCATTCATGCCCGGCTGCGCGTTGTCGGCCGCGTAGGCGGCGGGCGCGGCGCCGTTGACCGCGGCCGCCACGCCCCACAGCACGCAGGCGATGCCGAACCAGGTCATCGACGGCGCCCAGCAGTACACGAGGAAGGCGAAGGCCGTGAGCAGCGCCGAGGGCACGATGATCGGCTTGCGCCCAACCCGGTCGGCGAGCACGCCGGCGGGATAGCTGGCGCCCAGGCCCAGCAGGCTGCCGAGCGCGAGCAGCCCGCCCACCTGGCCCGGCCCGAGGCCGAGCTTGGACGCGGCCAGCAGCGGCACCACGTTGAACAGACCGCCGGTACGTACGATCGCATTCATCAGGCCGACGAGGCACACCATCAGGTAGCCGACGTTGCCCAGCAGCAGCCGCATCTGCCGCAGGAACGGCACGGAACTCGGTGCGCCGGCCGGGCTTCCCTTCATCCCGAACGACCGGGTCTCGGGCACGACGAACCAGGCGAGCACGCCCGCGACGCCGGACGCGATCGCGAACGCAGCGAAGGGTGCCGCCAGCCCGAAGTGCTGCGCGAGCAGGCCGCCCGGGAAGGGGCCGATGCCGACCGAGAACAGGAAGGTGCCCTGGTAGATGGACATCATGCGGCCGCGCTGGGCGGGCGTGCTGATGTCGGCCAGCACGATGATGCCGACCGACTGCACCCAGCCGGCGCCCAGGCCGGCGATGAAGCGCGCCGCGATGAACTCCGGGAAGCTGCCGGCGAATGCGCACCACAGATTGCCCACCGTGCAGATCAGGCCGCCCATCGCCATCGACGGGCGCCGTCCCAGCCGGTCGGCGGTGTGCCCGCCCGGCAGGGCCGACAGCATGCGCGACAGGCCGTAGATGGCGATCGTGCTGCCGATCGCCGAGGCTGGCACGCCGAACGCCTGTGCGTAGAGCGGCAGCACCGGGATCAGGGCGCCGAAGCCGAGCTGGTTCACCCCGATGAACACGCACATCCAGATCAGGATGCGCTGCTGCGTTGCGCTGGCGTCGAGACGCATGCAATCAGCCCGTCAGGCCGCGTCGGATCGCCGGCTCGGCCAGCGGATTCAGCACGACGCGCCCGATCACTTCGCGCGCCGCGAGCACCCCGAGCGCGGCCTGGAAATCGTCCAGCGCGTAGCGCCCGTGGATGTCCGGGCTCAGGCGCCCCAGCGCGTGCCAGCCGAACATCTCGGCCATCGCCGCGCGCACCCGGGCCTCGTCGCCCGGATGCCCGGGCTGGCGTCCCCAGCCGAGGTAATGCCCCCAGTAGAGTCCGATCAGATCGAAGTTCTTCACCAGCGCCAGGTTGGCGGGCAGCTCCGGAAGGGTGCCGCTCGCGAAGCCGATCACCAGCAGGCGGCCGTCCGGCGCGATGCAGCGCGTCGATTCGGTGAACGTCTCCCCGCCCACCGGATCGAACACCACGTCCGCCCCGCGCCCGTCGGTCAGGGCGAGCACCGCCGGGCGGAACGATTCCCGCCGATGGTTGATCACGAAATCCGCTCCGTGACGGCGGCAGGCATCGGCCTTCTCGTCGCTGCCGGCCGTGGCCACGACGCGCGCGCCCAGGCACTTGGCCACCTCGATCGCCGCCATGCCGCTGCCCCCGGCCGCGCCGTGGACCAGCACGGTCTCGCCCGGCGCCAGGCGGGCGCGCCACTTCAGGCCAGCGTACGCGGTGCCGTACATCACCGGAAACTGCACGGCACTGTCGTGGTCGACGCTGTCGGGCAGCGCGAACACGGTGCGCTGCGGCACCACGATCCGTTCGGTGAATCCGCCCCGGCGCACGGCCGCCGCGACGCGATCGCCGGGCCGGAACAGCGTCACCTCGGGACCGCATCCGATCACGACGCCGCTGACGTCGGTGCCCGGCGTGAAGGGCAGCTCGGCACGGTTCTGGTGCTGCCCCTGCAAGGCGAGCAGGTTTGCGAAACTGAGTCCGGCCGAGCACACCGCGATGCACACGCCATCGCCCGCGGCAACCGGATCCGGCAGGGTCTCCACCCGCACCGCCGCCGGGTCGCCGAACGCCCGGCACACTACTGAACGCATCAGGTCGGCTCCGCGCGCCCCGCGGGCGTCACTTCCCCATGGCGGCCCGCCCCTGCGGCGAAGCGGGCGGCCCCCGCCTGTGCCTCGCGCCGACGCGCCTCGGTGGCGAGCTCCAGCTCCCGCGCGATGGCGTCGTGCATGGCGAGGTCGGCCTGCGCATAGGTCGATGCCCGGTCGGAACGCATCGCGATCTCCGGGAATGCGGCGATCTGCCGCGCCAGCGCCTCGGCTTCGGCGCGCGACGTGCCATCCTCGACGACACGGTTGGCCAGGCCGATCCGCTCGGCCTCCTCGCCCCGCACGGTGCGCGCGGTCAGCAGCATGTCGAGCGCGCGGCTCATGCCGATCAGCCGCGGCAGGCGCACCGTCGTGCCGTCGCTCATCGGCACGCCCCAGCGGCGCGACAGCACGGCGAACGCGGCGCTGCGCTCGGCCACGCGCAGGTCGCACCACAGGGCGATGCCCAGGCCGCCCGCGCAGGCGTGTCCGGCGACGGCGGCGATCACCGGTTTGGCGGGCACGCGATGCAGCGCGCCTTCGGGACTGCCGGCCCAGGGCACGTAGTCGACGCCCGACGCCAGTTCCTTGAGGTCGGCACCCGCGCAGAACGTGCCCTGCGCGCCGGTGAGCACCGCCACCTTCGCGTCCGGGTCGGCCTCGAACGCCCGGATCGCCGCCGCGAGCTCGAGCGAGGCCTCACGGTCGAGCGCATTACGCGCGTGCGGGCGGTTGATGACGATGGTGGTGACGGGACCGTTCTTCTCGACCAGGATCTTGTCGCTCATGAGTGTCCGATCGTCCCGGTCAGTCCAGGTGCGCCGGCCGCGCGCACGGCACGGTGCCCATGTCGCCGGGCAGCGTGACCTCGAGGAGCTCGAACTCGTCCGACGTGGCGGTCTCGTTGTGCTTCATGCCGCCGGGGATCAGCAGCGATTCGCCCGCCTGAAGGCGGACCTTGCGCCCGTCCTCGAACTCGAGGTCGACCCAGCCCTTCAGCCCGTACACGAACTGCGCTTCGCACACGTGGTAGTGCCAGCCGGTCGGCTGCGACATGCCGCGCGTGGCCGACATCACCTGCGCGCGCAGCCGGCCTCCGGTGGCATCGGCCACCAGCAGGTCGCGGTACTTGAAGAATTCGCGCCGGCCGGGCACCTCGGGCGCCGTCGTCGCGGTGGCGTGCGCGAGCGTGCCGGTGGCGGACGGGGTCTGGGCTGCGGGCGCGGTGCGCGGGGTGGTGCTGTCGTTCATGCGTGTCTCCTGCTCGTATTGGCGGTCGATTATGCGGTGCGCGGCGGACGCGGTCACGACGCGACGACCGTTCCCGGTACAGGGACACCGTGCACGGCGGACGCGGAGTGCGTCATGCTGCGCTCCGCGCCGACGGCGCCCCCCCTTCCGGAGACCCCCGCCGTGTCCTCACGACCCGCCTTTGCGTTCGACAACAGCTATGCGCGCGCCCTCGAAGGCGCCTACGTCGCCTGGAAGCCCGCCGCCGCACCGGCGCCGAAGCTGCTGCGACTGAACCGCGGGCTGGCCGACGAGCTCGGCCTCGATCCGGACGCGCTCGCCTCGCCAGAGGGCCTGGCCGTGCTGGCCGGCAACACCGTGCCCGACGGCGCACAGCCGATCGCCCAGGCGTACGCGGGTCACCAGTTCGGCGGATTCTCCCCGCAACTGGGCGACGGCCGCGCGCTGCTGCTGGGCGAGGTGATCGACCGCCGCGGCGAACGGCGCGACATCGCGTTCAAGGGCTCGGGACGCACGCCGTTCTCGCGTGGCGGCGACGGCAAGGCGGCGCTCGGCCCGGTGCTGCGCGAATACCTGATGGGTGAGGCGATGCATGCGCTGCGCATCCCCACGACCCGGGTGCTGGCGGCCGTGGCGACCGGCGAACCGGTGTTCAGGGAGACCGTGCTGCCGGGCGCACTGCTGGCACGCGTGGCCGCCAGCCACCTGCGTGTGGGCACGTTCGAGTTCTTCGCGGCCCGCGAGGACGCGGTGATGCTGCGCCGCCTGGCCGACTATGCGATCGCCCGGCACGACCCCGCCCTCGCCGACCGCGACGACCGCTGCCTGGCGCTGCTCGAGGCCGTCGCCGAGCGTCAGGCAGCGCTCGTCGCGCAGTGGGTGTCGGTCGGGTTCATCCACGGCGTGATGAACACCGACAACATGACGATCTCCGGCGAGACGATCGACTACGGCCCCTGTGCGTTCATGGAGGCCTACGACCCGGCGGCGGTATTCAGTTCCATCGACACCCAGGGCCGGTACGCGTTCGGCAACCAGCCGCGGATCGCACGCTGGAACCTCGCCCGCTTCGCCGAGGCGCTGCTGCCGCTGCTGCACGAGGACGGTACGACCGCACTGGCCCTGGCCACCGGCGTGATCGACGCCTTTCCGGCGCGCTTCCATGCCCACTGGCTGCGGCGGATGCGGGCCAAGCTCGGCATCGGCACGCCCCCACGCGAGGGACCCGCGCCCGCCGACCCCCGGGCCACGGACGATCAGGCCCTGATCGACGACTTCCTGGCGCTGCTGCAGGCCCAGGCGGTCGACTACACGCGCGCGTTCCGGCATCTCGCCGATGCCGCCGGCGGCG
>JAKOZZ010000377.1 GCA_029779755.1 Pseudomonadota bacterium | reverse complement strand
ATGCCCGAGCGGTGGCGCGGCGACGGCTGGATCCCCTCGAAGCCGAGTTCGAAGACCAGGGTCGGGCGCACGCTGCGCACCGGCCCGAACTTCTCGATCGTGGTCTTGCGCACGACCGCGTCGACCGCGGCGAGTTCCGCGTCGGTGAGGCCGGAGTAGGCCTTGGCGAACGGCACGAGGCGACGGTGCGTGGTGCCGGCGCCGGGACCGCTGCGCTCGGCGTCGGGGCCGCTGCGCTCGGTGTCGGGACCGTCGCGCTCGGCATCGCCGCCGCCGTCGAGACCGTCCTCCGCCCAGACCGCAAACGTGAAATCGGTGTACAGGCTGGCGCGCCGTCCGTGTCCGCGCTGCGCGTAGATCAGGACGGCGTCGATCGTGTACGGGTCGACCTTCCACTTCCACCAGTCGCCGGCCGGCGCCGTCTTCACCCGCCCCGCGCCATAGGCCGCCGACCTGCGCTTGAGCATCAGGCCCTCGGCGTCGGCCGCGCGCGCGGACGTGCGCAGGGCGTGGACGGCATTCCAGTCCGGCACCGCCAGTTGCGGCGACAGCCGCAACTGCGGGCCGGCGTGCGCCCGCATCAGCGCCTCGAGGGCGTCGCGGCGCTCGGCCTGCGGACGCGCGCGCAGGTCGACGCCCTCCCGTTCGAGCAGGTCGTAGGCGACGAACACGGCGGGCGCATCGCGCAGCACGCGCGCCGACAGCGTGCGGCGCGTGACCCGGGTCTGCAGGGTGGCGAACGGCTTCGGACGCTGCGCAGCGTGGTCCCAGGCCAGCACTTCGCCGTCGAGCACCACGCCATCGGGCAGCGCGGCGGCCGCGGCGGCGAGTTCCGGGAAGCGCTCGGTGACGAGCTCCTCGCCACGCGACCACAGCCAGGCCGTCCCCGCACGGCGCACCAGCTGCGCGCGGATGCCGTCCCACTTCCACTCGACGAGCCAGTCGTCCACCGCGCCGAGCGCGTGCGGCAGCTCGACCAGCGGATGCGCGAGCAGGAACGGATACGGCAGCGCCGGGTCGTGGTGCGCCGTGTCGCCATCGACCGCCGCGACCAGGGCGCGGAACCGCTGCGCATCGGGCAGCACCTTGGCATCCGCATACCCGATCATGCGGCGCGCGACGATCCGCTCGTCGATCCCGAAGGCCGCCCCCAGCGCCTTCGTGACCGTCTGGCGCGACACGCCGACGCGGAACCCGCCGGTGATCAGCTTGTTCATCACGTAGCGGCCGGACGGGTCGAGCCGCGCCCAGCAGGCGTGCAGGCGCGCCGCGACCTCGTCCGCCGGCGCGTCGCGCAGCGGCAGCAGGTGCTCGTGCATCCACTGCGCCAGCCCCGCGGTGTCGTGCGCCTGCGCGGCGGGCAGCAGATGCGCGATGGTCTCGGCCAGGTCGCCCACCGCCTGGTAGCACTCCTCGAACAGCCAGTCGGGGATCGCGGCGGCGGCGCACACGGCCGCGCGCAGCGTACGGGCAGGCACGCTGCGCCGGGGCCGCCCACCGGCCAGGAAGTACACGGCCCAGGCGGCGTCCTCGGCGGGCGCCGCGCGCAGGTAGTCCGTCAGCACGTCACGCTTGTGCCGGGTCGACGTCGAGGCATCCAGTGCGGCGTAGAGCGCGGCGAACCGCTGCATTGCGAACGATGCTCCGTGCGTTCCGGTCAGTCGGCGGCCGACCGCCGGGGGGCGCCGGGCGGGAGGGATTCGGCCCGCGCGGCGGGCTCGGTGGGCTCGGTGGGCTCGGTGGGCTCGGTGGGCTCGGTGGGCTCGGTGGGCTCGGTGGGCTCGGTGGGCTCGCCGAGCACGTCGGGCGCGTCGGGCGCCGTCGCGGCGCCGTCCTCGCCGGTGAACTCGGTCTCGAACGCGTGGGCGTCGCGCCCCTGTTCGCGCAGCCACCGGACCATCACCGCCACCTGGCCGTGCGTGACGAACACGCGCTGCGCGCCGCTGTCGCGCACCGCCTGCTGCAGCCCGGGCCAGTCGGCGTGGTCGGACATCACGAACCCGCGGTCGACCCCGCGCCGCCGCCGGGCGCCGCGCAGCGCCATCCAGCCCGAGGCGAAAGCG
>JAKOZZ010000338.1 GCA_029779755.1 Pseudomonadota bacterium | reverse complement strand
GGCCGCGACCACCGGCATCATCGGCGCATCGGTCGTGATGCTGTCGCTGATGGCGCTGCCGACGATGGTCCAGCAGGGCTATGACAAGGGCCTGGCCAGCGGCACCGTCGCGGCGAGCGCCACGCTCGGGATCCTGATTCCACCGTCGATCATGCTGGTGATGATGGGCGACCTCATGGCGCTGTCCGTCGGGGACCTGTTCATCGCTGCAGTGATCCCGGGCCTGCTGCTGTCGGCGCTCTATTGCGTGTACATCGTGGCCATTGGCGCGGCGCGTCCGGCGATGGCGCCGTCCGTGCAGCGCCGCGAGGACGAGATCGGCCTGGGCAACGTGATGCAGATGCTGGTGAAGGGGCTCCTGCCGCCGACGCTGCTGATCGCGCTCGTGCTCGGGTCGATCTTCGCGGGCTGGGCGACGCCCACGGAGGCCTCCGGCATCGGCGCGCTTGGCGCCACTCTGCTCGCGTGGGTCAACGGACGGCTGGAACGGCGCATGATCGACGAGGTGTGCATGGCCACCGCCGGCACGTGCGCGATGATCTTTCTCGTCTTCGCAGGTGCCACCGCGTTCTCGTACGTGTTCCGCGCGCTTTACGGCGAGGATCTGATCCTCGACTTCATCCGGTGGATGGGGCTCACGCACTGGAGCCTGCTGGCCCTGCTCATGGTGGTGATCTTCGCGCTCGGGTTCTTTTTCGACTGGATCGAGATCACGCTGATCATCCTGCCGGTGTTCGCCCCGATCATCGCCGGCTACACGCCCGAGTTCGCCCCGCACCTGGGCATCGAGCACCTGCCGCCGGCGGAACAGAAATCGATGGTGCTGCTGTGGTTCGCGATCCTCGTCGCGGTGAACCTGCAGACATCGTTCCTGACGCCGCCGTTCGGATTCGCGCTGTTCTTCCTGAAGGGTTCGGCGCCTCCGTCGATCTCGATCGGCGACATCTACCGCGGCATCGTCCCGTTCGTGGGCTTGCAGGTGCTCGGGATGGTGCTCGTCGCGCTGTTTCCGATTCTTGCGTTCTATCTGGTGCGCTGAGCGTGGTGCGCTGATAGGCGCGGACCGCGGCCCCGACGGGCCGCGTGTCCGGCCGGACACCGTGCGGCCGGGCGGGGCCGCCGGCCCGTTGAATCCGGGCATGTCCGGGGGAGATCGGTGGACCCGGAAACGAAAACGGCACCCGAGCGGTGCCGTTTCCTTCTTCCATCTTCTACTGCGTCAGGTGTTGCTGGTGGACGGCACAGGGTTCGAACCTGTGACCCCTGCCGTGTGAAGGCAGTGCTCTACCACTGAGCTAGCCGTCCGAAATTCGGGGAGACCAAGAGTATACACGAGTGCCGCACCGTGTGTGCCGGGAGCGCCGCGCGCCGTGTCGAAAGCCCAGCGATGGACGGATCCTCCGATCGGGTTTTCCCGCGTTCCGCAAGCATCCCCCTGTGGCGTTGCGCTAGATCAATTCGAACCCCGCGCCGGCCTGTCAGAATGCCGGCTTGATCGGCCGGTTCGAGCCGCATTCTTTCTGTCCCGCTACCCCCCGGAGTGTCCCAACGTGAAGATCGAGAACATCCTGGCCGCCCTGCCAGAGCAGGAGGTATCCGCCGACGTCCTGATCGAGAAGTACGCCAAGGGCGACGAGACGACGGCCGGAGAGATCCGCGCCCGCGTGGCACGGGCGCTGGCCTCGATCGAGGCCGAGCCCGCGCGATGGGAGCCGGAGTTCCGATGGGCGATGGAGAACGGGTTCGTGCCCGCGGGCCGCATCAATTCGGCGGCCGGCACCGAGCTCAAGGCCACGCTGATCAACTGCTTCGTGCAGCCGATCGGCGACGCGGTGTGGGGCTATGACGACGACGGCACGCCCGGCATCTACGCCGCCCTGCAGGAGGCGGCCGAGACCATGCGCCGCGGCGGCGGCGTGGGCTACGACTTCTCGTCGATCCGCCCGCGCGGCGCGTACGTGAAGGGCACGCATTCGCGCGCCTCCGGCCCCATCTCCTACATGCGGGTGTTCGACAAGTCGTGCGAGACGCTGGAGTCGGCGGGCGCGCGGCGGGGGGCGCAGATGGGGGTGCTGCGCGTCGACCATCCCGACATCGAGGAGTTCGTGCACGCCAAGCGCGACGGCTCGCTGACCAACTTCAACATGTCGGTGTCGGTCACCGACGCGTTCATGCAGGCGGTGGAGGCCGACGCCGACTTCGACCTGGTGCACGTGGTGCCGCCGTTCGACGCCGAAGGCGCGCGCCGTCGCGAGGACGGGCAGTGGGTGTACCGCACGATCCGGGCCCGCGCGCTGTGGGACCAGGTGATGAAGTCCACCTACAACCACGCCGAGCCGGGCGTGATCTTCATCGACAAGGTCAACCGCGACAACAACCTGTCCTATGCCGAGGACATCCGCGCGTCCAACCCCTGCGGGGAGCAGATGCTGCCGGCCTACGGCTGCTGCGACCTCGGCTGCCTGAACCTCACCTGCTACGTCGACGACCCCTTCGGCGACGCGCCGACGTTCGACTTCGACCGCATGAAGCGCGCCACCGCACTGGCCGTGCGCGCGCTCGACAACGTGCTCGACCTCACCTTGTGGCCGCTGCCCGCGCAGGAGCGCGAGGCGCGCGAGAAGCGCCGCATCGGCCTGGGCTTCACCGGGCTGGGCAATGCGCTCACGATGCTCAAGCTGCGCTACGACTCCGAGGATGCGCGCCGCATGGCCGCCCGCATCTCGCAGGTGATGCGCGACACCGCCTACGAAGCCTCGGTGGCGCTGGCGCGCGAGAAGGGTGCCTTCCCGCTGTTCGACGCCGAGCAGTACCTCGCCGAGCCGCACGCCGCCTCGCGTCTGCCCGATGCGCTCAAGGCCGAGATCCGCGCGCACGGCCTGCGCAACTCGCACCTGCTGTCCATCGCGCCCACCGGCACGATCTCCATCGCGTTCGCCGGCAACTCGTCGGGCGGCATCGAGCCCGCGTTCTCCTGGACCTACACGCGCAAGAAGCGCATGCCCGACGGCAGCCGTCGCGAGTACGCGGTCGAGGACTTCGCCTACCGCCTGTACCGTCACCTGGGCGGCAACGTGCATGCGCTGCCCGAGTACTTCGTGTCGGCGATGCAGATCAGCGCGCTCGACCACATGCGCATGAGCGCGGCCGTGCAGCCGTACGTCGACTCGGCCATCAGCAAAACGGTCAACGTCGCCGAGGACTACCCGTACGAGGAGTTCAAGGCGCTGTACCTCGAGGCCTGGCGCGCCGGTCTCAAGGGCATCACCACCTACCGGCCCAACTCGGTGATCGGCTCGGTGCTGAGCACCGGCACGCCCGCGGCCACGCCGGCCGCGCCCAACGATCTGCAGCACGACGAGACCAACCGCCGCCTGCGCCTGGAGAAGGTGCCGCGCCCGGCGCTGGCGTCGCTGCGCTGGCCGGGCCGCCCGACGCTGCCGGCCGGCAACCTGTCGTGGGCGTACATGGTCGAGCCGGTCGACGGCCGCGCGCAGTTCGCGATCTTCATCGGCCAGACCGACGAACTGTTCCAGCGCCGCGACGGCACGATGGATACGCGCAGCGTGCCCTTCGAGACCTGGGTCAACGGCAACGAGCAGCCGCGCGGCCTGGGCGCGATCGCCAAGGCGCTGTCGATGGACATGCGCTCCAACGACCGCGCGTGGCTGCGCCTGAAGCTCGAGACGCTGGCCAAGAGCCGCGACGAGCAGCCGCTGCAGATGCCGTTCCCGCCGGGGGGCGACCTGCACTGGCGTCCCGGCATCGTCGCCGCGTTCGCCGACATCGTGCGCTACCGCTGCGAGGAGCTCGGCGTGTTCGACACGATCGACGAGCAGGCCACGCCGATGATCGACGCGATGATCTTCGCGGCCGAGCCCAAGTCGGGCCCGCTGGGCACGCTGTCGTGGACGGCCGACATCGTCAATCCGGCCACCGGCGACGACTTCGTGCTGGGCGTGAAGGAGCTGCAGCTGCCCGACGGCACGCGCCGCCCCTACTCGATCTGGCTGGCCGGCGACTACCCGCGCGTGCTCGACGGCCTGTGCAAGCTGCTGTCGCTCGACATGCGCGTGGTCGACGTCAGCTGGGTGGGCCTGAAGCTGCGCAAGCTGCTGAGCTTCGGCGAGCTCAACGGCTCGTTCTGGGCGCAGGTGCCCGACGAGCAGCGCCAGCAGGTGTGGCCCAGCACGGTCGCGTACATGGCCGCGCTCATCATGAACCGCTACAAGGTGCT
>JAKOZZ010000453.1 GCA_029779755.1 Pseudomonadota bacterium | reverse complement strand
GCCTGCGCGCCGGGCTTGTTCTCGATGATCACCGGCTGACCCAGCGCCGGCGACAGCTTCTCACCGACCCAGCGGGCGACGATGTCGGTCTGGCCGCCCGGCGGGTAGGGCACGATGATGCGGATCGGCTTGGCGGGCCACTCCTGCGCCATCGCCGGGCCCAGTCCGGTCAGGGCGAGCAGCGCGGCCAGCAGGATCGATTTGAGTGCAGGGATCATGTTCGGTCTCCTTCAGGCTGGCCTCAGCCTGGCGCGTCACACTGACCGGCGACCCCGGGTCGTCGGCGGTGCGCCGTTGCCCCGGGGGCGGCGCGCCGTCGCCGCAGGGCGCGGCGACGGCGTCACGAGGATCACGCCGCGAAGCGCTCCAGGTGATGGTCGGCGTCGCCGAAGGTCAGGCCGATCATGGTCAGGCGCTTGAACGAGTGCGCGACCTTCATCTCCAGCGTGATGCCCATGCCGCCGTGCATCTGCACGGCTTCCTGGCCCACGTGGCGTGCGGCTTCGGAGATCTTCACCTTGGCCGCCGACACGAAGCGCTTGCGCTCGGCCGCGTCGGCCGCGCCGCCGTCGACCTTGGAGGCCGCGAGGTAGGTGATCGAGCGTGCCTGCTCGGTCGACACGATCATGTCGACCATGCGGTGCTGCAGCGCCTGGAACGAGCCGATCGCCACGCCGAACTGCTTGCGCGTCTTCAGGTACTCGAGCGTGGCGTCGCAGGCCGACTGCATCACGCCGACCGCTTCCGAGCACTGCAGCACGGTGCCGAAATCGACCGCCTCCTCGAGCGCGGCCAGGCCCTTGCCCTCGGCGCCGACCAGCGCGTCGGCCCCCACTTTCACGCCCTTCAGCGTGAGGTCGGCGGCGCGTGCGTTGTCCTGCGTGCGGAAGGTCTTCAGCGTCATGCCGGCGGCGCCGCGGGCGACCAGGAACAGGCTGATGCCGTCGGCATCGCCGGCCTTGCCCGAGGTGCGGGCCGACACCAGGATGTGGTCGGCGCTGGGCGCGTCGACGACGGCCACCTTCACGCCGTCGAGCACCCAGCCCGCGCCGTCGCGCTTCGCGCTGGTGCTCACCTGGGTCAGGTCGTAGCGGGCCTGCGCCTCCTCGGTGGCGAGCGCGAGCTTGCACTTGCCTTCGATCACGGCCGGCAGCACCGACTTCTTCTGCGCTTCGCTGCCGGCGCGGTCGATCAGGTGCGCCACCGTCACGGTCGACAGGAAGGGCTCGACGACCAGCGCCTGGCCGAGCGCGTCCATCACGCTGTGCAGGTCGCCTGCGCCGCCGCCGAAGCCGCCCTGCGCGTCGGACAGCGCCAGGCCCAGCAGGCCCATCTCGGCGAAGGTGCTCCAGACCGCATCGCTGCAGCCGGTGGCCGACGCGATGATCTTCTTGCGCGCCTCGAAGTCGTAGTCCTTCTCGAGGTAGCGCTTCAGGCTGTCGGCCAGCAGTTGCTGTTCTTCGTTCAGTTCGAAATTCATGGGGTCCCCGCTTACAGGCCGAGCGCCATCTTGGACATGATGTTGCGCTGGATCTCGTTGGATCCGGCGTAGATGCTGGTCTTGCGATAGTTGAAGTAGCGCGACGCGAGCGAGCCGCCGTAGCTGTCGAAGCCGTCGTAGTCCACGGGCTTGAACAGCTGCGCACGCGGGCCGGCGACCTGCATCGTCAGTTCGGTGAGCGCCTGCTGGATCTCGGTGCCGCGGATCTTCAGCATCGACACCTCGGGCCCGATGTTGCCGGTGCGGCGCATCTCGTCGAGGAAGCGCATGTTGGTGACCTCCAGCGCCATCAGCTCGATCTCGACGCGCGACAGGCGGTCCTTGAAGCGCTGGTCCTCGATCATCGGGCGGCCGCGGTACATCGTCTCGGCGGCCATCTTCTTCAGCTTGGCCAGCTCGCGCTTGGAGCCGCCGATGCGCCCGGTGTTCAGGCGCTCGTGGCCGAGCAGGTACTTGGCCACCGTCCAGCCCTTGTTCTCCTCGAACACCAGGTTCTCGACCGGCACCTTGACGTCGTCGAAGAACACCTCGTTGACCTCGTGGCCCTCGTCGACCAGGTACAGCGGGCGCACGGTGATGCCCGGCGTCTTCATGTCGATCAGCAGGAAGCTGATGCCTTCCTGCTTCTTCGGGTTGTTCGGGTCGGTGCGCACCAGGCAGAAGATCCAGTCGCCGTAGTGGCCGAGCGTGGTCCAGATCTTCTGGCCGTTGACCACGTAGTGGTCGCCCTTGCGCTCGGCGCGGGTCTTCAGCGAGGCCAGGTCGGATCCCGAGCCGGGCTCGGAGTAGCCCTGGCACCAGAAGTCGTCGCAGTGGTAGATGCGCGGCAGGAAGTGCTTCTTCTGCGCGTCGGTGCCGAAGCGGATCAGCACGTTGCCGCACATCGTCACGCCGAAGGCCGCGATCGGCGGCGCGCCGGCCTGCGCGTATTCTTCCTCGAAGATGTAGCGCTGCACGGCGTTCCAGCCCGTGCCGCCCCACTCGACCGGCCACGAGGGCGCCACCCAGCCCTTCTTGGCGAGGATCTTGTGCCAGCGCACGAGGTCGTCCTTGCTGAGCTCTTCGTAGTCGAGCACCTTGCGACGCAGGTCTTCGGGGATGTTGGCGTCGAGCCAGGTGCGGACTTCTTTCCGGAAGGCCTGCTCTTCGGCGGAGTAGTTCAGGTCCATGTCTGTTCTCTGTGCATTTCGCAATGGGGCAGAAAGGATATCGCATCCTGAATTAGCATCGACCGGCCGGAACTCCGCGCCGACGCTCGATCCTTGCGCATGCCGATATCCGATTTCATCCCTGACGGTCTCGTTCCGCTGCACGCGATCCTGTCGAGCGTGGGCCTGCTGATCTATGCAGTCGGCTCGCACGCGCTGCAGCAGCGCCGGCATCCGGCCGCCGCCATCGGCTGGGTGCTGCTGATCCTGCTGATGCCCGAAGTCGGGCTGCCGCTGTACCTGATGTTCGGCACCCGCAAGCTGCCCAAGGCCGTGCGGCGCGCCGACGCCCGCGCCGAGCCCGGGCCGGCGCCGGCCGGCGTGCCCGACTGGGTGCACCGGCTGACCGCGTCGATGGCGCTGCCCGCGCCCGCGTCGTACCAGGCCCTGCACGTGCACGCCGACGGCGCCGACGCGCGCCTCGCGCTGTGGGACACGATCGCGTCGGCGCGTGTGCGGCTGGACGTGTGCACCTTCATCCTGGGCAGCGACGACTTCGGCGACGAGGTGCTCGACCGGCTCGCCGAACGCGCGCGCGCCGGCGTCGCCGTGCGGCTGATCGTCGACGGGGTGGGCACGTGGATGGGCGGGCGGCGCGACTTCACGCGTGCGGCCGAGGCCGGTGTGCAGGTGGCGCGGTTCGCCCCGCCGTTCCGCGCGCCGCTGCTGCAGCCCTGGCGCGGCCGCACCAACCTGCGCACGCACCGCAAGGTGGTGATCGCCGACGGCCTGCGTCTGTGGGGCGGCGGGCGCAACCTGTCGGGCGAATACTTCGAGGGGCGCGGCGGCGAGGCCCCGTGGGCGGACCTGAGCTTCGACCTGCGCGGCGCACTGGTGCAGTCGGCGCAGGCGCAGTTCGACGCCGACTGGGTGTTCGCGAATGCGCGGCGCGGCGGGGCGTTCGAGGCGGCGGGGGCGGCGATGCCCGGGGCGCCGGACGCCGTCGTCGCGGCGCCCGGCCTGCCCATCGGCCAGATGATCCCCAGCGGCCCGGACTTCGCCGACGACACCGTGCACGCGCTGCTGATCACGTCCTGCTACCGCGCCCGCGACCGCATCCTGATCGTCACCCCCTACCTGGTGCCGGACGAGAACCTGCTGACCGCGCTGGCGCTGGCCGCCCGGCGCGGGGTCGTCGTCGACGTGGTGATGCCGGCGCGCTCCAACCACCGGCTGGCCGACATCGCCCGCCGCCGCCCGATGCGCGACCTGGCGGCCGCCGGCGCGCGCCTGTGGCTGACGCCGACGATGACGCACGCCAAGGCGGTGGTCGTCGACCGCCACATGGCGCTGGCGGGCTCGGTCAACCTCGACAGCCGCAGCCTGTTCCTGAACTTCGAGCTGATGACGGCCTTCTACGTGCCGTCGGAGATCGCCCGCTTCGAAGCGTGGATCGACGCGCTGCGGCACACCGCGCAGCGCGCCCGGCCGCAGCCGGTGGGACTGGCGCGCCACGTGGGCGAGGGGCTGGTGCTGTGGCTGGCGTTCCAGTTGTGAGGCGGGTGCGAACCGTGCGCAGCCGTCAGGCGCGTGCCGCCTTCGCCGCCCGCGCCGGCACCGTCTGCTCCACGAACGTGCGGATCAGCGCCGCCAGCGCGTCCGGAATGTCGAGGTTCGGCGAATGCCCCACGCCGTGCCACACGTGCAGGCCCGTGCCCTTCGGGTACATCGCCCACGACGCCAGCATGTTGTCGAGCGGGATCACCTTGTCGCGGTCGCCGGCGGCCAGCAGCACGGGCATCGGCAGCGCGCGCACGCGCTCACCCAGCCGCAGCGTGAGCATCGAGCGCATCGACCCGCGCAGCCGGCGCTCGGGCGCGGCGGCGATGTCGGCCATCAGCTGACGCAGGGCCGCCGCGGCGTCGGCATCCAGCCCGTCGGCCGTGGCCTGGGCGTCGATGCCGTCGCCGCCGCCGCCGCGGGCCATCTGCGCGCGGCGCGCCTCGCTGCGCTGGTCGAGCACGGCCTCGACGGCCGTGGCATCGAGGTCGGTGCCGTTCGGGCTGGCCGGGTCGAGCAGCACGAGGCCTTCCACCTGTTCAGGATGGTCGACCGCGTACTGCGCGACCGTGGTCCCGCCCATGGAATGCCCGACCAGGGTGAAGCGCGTCAGGCCCAGCGTCTGCACCAGCGCATGCAGGTCGGACGCGAACTTCTGGATCGTGAAGTCGCGTTCCTCGGGCGGTGCGTCCGACGCGCCGGCCCCGCGGTTGTTCACCGCGATCGACCGGTACGCGTCGGCCGGCAGCGCGCGCTGCACGCGGTGCCAGATGCGCGCCGACGCCTGGTAGCCGTGCACGAAGACGACGGTGCGCGGCCCGTGGCCGTGTTCGAAGTATTCGAGGCGCACCTCGGGCAGCTGGACGAAGGCCATGTCGGTGCTCCCGCCCTCAGGCGACCATGCCCTTGAGGCGGCGTCCGATGATCTCCTCGGCCTCGCGCACGATGCGTGACACCAGCTCCGCGCAGGTGGGGATGTCGTGGATCAGGCCCTGCACCATGCCGGCCGACCAGATGCCGGCGTCCGGATCGCCCGTCTCGTACACGCCCCGGCCGCGCACGCCGGCGACCAGGTGCTTGAGGTCGTCGATGGTGGCGCCGCCCTTGCGCTCGATCGACACGACCTCCTGGCTGACCTCGTTCTTCGCCACGCGCGAGGTGTTGCGCAGCGTGCGGAAGATCAGGTCGGTGGCGCGCTCGTCGTTGGCGACGATCTGCTCCTTGATGCGCTGGTGGATCGGGCTCTCGACGGTGGCCATGAAGCGGGTGCCCATGTTGATGCCTTCGGCGCCCAGCGCCAGCGCGGCGACCAGGCCGCGCGCGTCGCCGAAGCCGCCCGAGGCGATCATCGGGATCGTGACCTTGTCGGCGGCCGCCGGGATCAGGATCAGGCCGGGGATGTCGTCCTCGCCCGGGTGGCCGGCGCACTCGAAGCCGTCGATGGAGATCGCGTCGGCGCCGATCTTCTGCGCCTTCACCGCGTGGCGCACGGCCGTGCACTTGTGCACCACCTTCACGCCGTGCTTCTTCAGCTCGGAGATGTGCTCCTCGGGGTTGTTGCCCGCCGTCTCGACGATGCGCACGCCCGATTCGACGATGGCGGCACGGTATTCGGCGTAGGGCGGCGGCTTCAGCGCCGGCAGGATCGTCAGGTTCACGCCGAACGGCTTGTCGGTCATCGTGCGGCAACGCGCGATCTCCTTGGCCAGATCCTCGGGCGTCGGCTGCGTCAGCGCGGTGATGAAGCCGAGCGCGCCGGCGTTGGCGACGGCCGCGACCAGCTCGGCGCGGCCGACCCACTGCATGCCGCCCTGGACGATCGGGTGCTCGATGCCCATCAGTTCGGTGAATCGGGTCTTCAACATGGTTCCTCCTGTGGTGATGTCGTTGTTCTTCGAAGACTAGCGCACCCGCCGGCGCGCGTGCGGCGACAATGCAGGACTGCGCACTGGCGCAGGTCCGGCCCGGAATCGGGGAACGGACGATGACGAACGGAAGGAGTGGGCATGACGCGACATGATCTGCGCGGGCCGGCGCCGCACGGGGCACGCCGACGGGCGCTCGCGCGTCTCGGTGTGTGGGCGCTGGTCGGTGCCGGCTGGAACGGATCGGCGGTTGCCGCGGCTGGCGTCGCTGCGGGGAGCGCAGCGGCGGCTCGGACGGCCGGTGCGGCGGCGGCCCCGACGGTCGACGTGTGGAAGTCGCCGACCTGCGGCTGCTGCAAGGACTGGATCGCGCACCTGCGCGACGCGGGGTTCGAGGTGCGGGCGCACGACACCGGCAACACGGCCGCGCGCGTGCGGCTCGGCATGCCCGAGAAGTACGGCTCGTGCCACACCGCGCAGGTGGCCGGCTACGTGCTCGAAGGCCACGTGCCCGCGCAGGACGTGCGCCGGCTGCTGGCGACCCGGCCGGCGGCACTCGGCCTGGCGGTGCCCGGCATGCCGGTGGGCTCGCCGGGCATGGACGGGCCCGAGTACGGCGGCCGCCGCGATCCCTACGACGTGCTGCTCGTGCGCCGCGACGGCGGCGCGACGGTGTTCCGCAGCGTGCGCTGAGGGGTCTGAGTGCGCAGCGGCCCGCTGCGCCGAGCGGGTGCGGCCCGGAGGGTGCTGAGGTCCCGAGGGTGCTGCGGTCCTGGGCGGGCCGTGCGCCGAGGCGCCCGCCGCCGTCAGGCCGGCGGGTAGCCCGCGTCGGTGAGGCTGCGGACGAGCTGCTCGCGGGGCGCCGACGACTCGACACGGACGCGGTGCGCGGGCAGGTCGAAGTCGAGCGTCGCCTTCGGGTCGACCGCCTGCACGGCCTTGGTGACGACGCCGGCGCAGTGCCCGCAGGTCATGTTCTGGATCTGGAATTCGGTCATGACGGTGCTCCTGTGGAGGGAATCCGCATCATCGGGTCTCCCACGGTGGGAGAGTCAAGCGGCGGCGAAGCGCCTGCGCGGCACTTGACTCTCCCATGATGGAAGACTTTACTGTGCGTGTCGATCCGCCCGCGCGCCGCCCGTTCCTGGCCGGCGGCCCGCGGACCCGGGAGGCCACGATGGACACCACGATCGATCCGCCGCGCACCGAAGCGGCCCGCACCGAAGCGGCCCGCACCTGGACCTTCCGGGTCGACGGCATGACCTGCGCGTCGTGCTCCGGCCGGGTCGAACGCGCGCTGGCCGCGCTGCCGGGCGTCGTCGACGCGTCGGTCAACCTCGCCACCGAGACTGCCACCGTGCACGCGGCGCCGTCGGTCGGCGTCGACGTGCTGCGGGCCGGCGTCGAGCGCGCCGGCTATGCGGTCGGCGTCAGCGCACTGCGCGTGCCGATCGCCGGCATGACCTGCGCCAGCTGCGCGGGGCGGGTCGAGAAGGCGCTGGCGGGCGTGCCGGGCGTGCTGTCGGCGCAGGTGAACCTGGCCACCGAGACGGCGCATCTCGAGGTGCTGGCCGGCCAGGTCGACGCCGCGGTTCTTGCGGCTGCCGTCGAGCGGGCCGGCTACTCCGTGCCGGTGGCGGCGGCGGGCGCGTCGGACGCGGCGGCAGGCACGGGCGCGCTGCCTGCCCAGTCCAGGGCGCTGCCCGACTGGTGGCCGGTCGCGGCGGCCGGCCTGCTGTCGGCGCCCCTGGTGCTGCCGATGCTCGCGATGGTCGTCGGCGTGCACTGGATGCCGCCGGGCTGGGTGCAGTTCCTGCTGGCCACGCCGGTGCAGTTCGTGTTCGGCGCGCGCTTCTATCGGGCCGGCTGGAAAGCCGTGCGCGCCGGTGCGGGCAACATGGACCTGCTGGTCGCGCTGGGCACCTCCTCCGCCTACGGGCTGAGCGTGTACCAGTGGATCGCGCACGGCGAGCACGCGGCCGCCCATCTCTACTTCGAGTCGTCGGCGGTCGTGATCACGCTGGTGATGCTCGGCAAGTGGCTCGAGACGCGCGCCAAGCGCCGCACCACCGATGCGATCCGCGCGCTCAACGCGCTGCGCCCGGAGACGGCGCGGGTGCGGCGCGACGGCGTCGAGCAGGACCTGCCGATCGCGGCCGTGCGTCCCGGCGACGAGGTCGTGGTGCGGCCCGGCGAGCGCATGCCTGTCGATGGTGTCGTGCTCGAGGGCGACAGCCAGGTGGACGAGTCGATGGTCACCGGCGAGAGCCTGCCCGTCGCACGTCATGCGGGCGACCCGGTCACCGGCGGATCGGTCAACGGCGAGGGGCTGCTGCGGGTGCGCACCACCACCGTCGGCGCCGAGTCGACGCTGGCGCGCATCGTGCGGCTGGTCGAGTCGGCGCAGGCCAGGAAGGCGCCGATCCAGCGCCTGGTCGACCAGGTCAGCGCGGTGTTCGTGCCGGTGGTGATCGGC
>JAKOZZ010000255.1 GCA_029779755.1 Pseudomonadota bacterium | reverse complement strand
CGCCGCGCTGGCATTGCGCTGGCCGTCGCGGATGCGAAAGCGCGTGAGCACGCGCGGCATCACGTGCAGCTCGTAGCGCGCGGCCAGGCGCACCCACATGTCGAGGTCGGGCACCTGCGCCATGCGCGCGTCGTAGCCGCCCACGACGCGATAGCAGCGCCGGCGGATCATCAGCGTCGGGTGGCACAGGCAGTTGCCATGGTCGAAGAAGTGCCGCAGCCAGCGGAAGCGGTCGCGGTTCTCGACCCGGAAGACCGACCAGTCCTTGTGCGTCTCGTCGTCGAAGGGTTGGCCGCGCTCGTCGACGAACTCGGGCCAGCCGAACACCGCCGCGATGTCCGGGTGCGCGTCGAGAAAGGCCACCTGCTCGGCGAGCTTGTCGGGCACGAACAGGTCGTCGGAGTTCAGCACCGCGACGAACTCGCCGCGCGCACGTGCGATCGCGTGGTTCATCGCGATGCAGGCGCCACGGTTCTGCGGCAGCACCTCGAGCCGGATGCGCGGATCGTCGATCGCGCGGATGCGCTCGGCCGTGCCGTCGCGCGAGCCGTCGTCGGTGACGACGATCTCGAAGTCCTGGTACGTCTGCGCCAGCACGCTCTCGAGGCTTTCGGTCACGTAGGCCTCGTGCTCGTAGCTCGCGACGACGACGCTCACACGCGGTGTGGCGTCGGGCGCGGGGGCGGTGTGCGCTGCCTGCGCGCCCTCGGCACGGCGGGGCGCGTCGTGCCCGCTCATGCGCCCTCCGCGATGGCGTGGTCGATCGCGTCGCAGATGCGGTGCACGTCGTCGTCCGACAGGCCGCCGTGGAACGGCAGGCACAGCACCTCGGACGCGATCCGCGTGGCGACCGGCAGGTTGGCCGGCTGCGCCGACGGCAGGTGGCGGTAGCAGCTGTAGCGGCTGCACAGCGGATAGAAGTACTTGCGCGTGACGATGTTGAAGCGGCGCAGGCGCTCGTGCATGCGGTCGCGGTCGACGCCCGCGACCGCGGGGTCGATGCGCACCACGAAGTACTGCAGGCTGTCGCGCACGTTGGCGGGCGGGCGCAGCAGCGACACGCCCGCGTGCGCCGCCAGCCGCTGCGCATAGAGGCGCGCGATGTGCGCGCGACGGGTGCGCTCGGCGTCGACGAGCTTCAGCACCTCGAGCCCCAGCGCCGCCGACAGCTCGCTCATCTTGCCGTTGATGCCCGGCATCACCACGTGCTCCTCGTCGCGGATGCCGAAGTTCTTGAGCAGGTCGATGCGCCGCTTCAGGTCGGGGTCGTTGACCGCCAGCGCACCGCCCTCGGCGGTGTGGAACAGCTTCGTCGCGTGGAAGCTGAACATCGTGGCGTCGCCGAACGAGCCGATCGGCCGGCCGTCGATCTCGGCGCCGAACGCGTGCGCCGCGTCGTAGATCACCTTCAGGCCGTAGAAGCGCGCGATCTCGTCGATGGCGTCCACCTGGCAGGGCGTGCCGTAGACGTGCACGCCGAGGATGCCGGTGGTGCGCGCCGTGATCAGCGGCTCGATCGCGGCCGGGTCCAGGTTCATGGTGCCGGGCTCGACGTCGGCGAACACGGGCGTCACGTTGTTCCACGACAGCACGTGCGGCGTGGCCGGGAACGAGAACGGCGTGGTGATCACCTCGCCCGACAGGCGCACCGCCTGGCAGGCCACGATCAGGCCGATCGTGCCGTTGTTGAACAGGGACAGGTGCGCGCAGCGCAGGTGCTCCGAGAGCGCGCGCTCCAGCGCCTGGTGCTGCGCCCCGCCGTTGGCCAGCCACCCCGACGACCAGACGTCGCGCAGACGCCCGACGAAGCCCTCCAGCGGCGGCAGCAGGGGCCGGGTGACGAAGACCGGCTGGTCGAAGGGGAGGGGGCGATCAGGCATGGCGGGGCGGGGTCGGAGTGAGGCGGCGGCCCAGCGCGATGCCGGGCTCTTCGACGAGGCGGTTCACCAGGGCCGAAAGCCCCAGCGTGACCGCAGCGGTGATGATCGCGCAAGCCCATCCGGGCGCGCCGAGGCGATCCCGCAACGGCGGGAACACGGCGTGCAGCAGGGGCACGTGCACGAGGTAGACGGGGTACGACACGCGCCCGACGGGCGCCATCAGCCGGTGGAGCAGCGCGCGCAGCCGTGTCTGCACCGGCGTGAGGCCGAGCCAGACGAACAGCGCGCCCAGGCCGATGCCCGAGGCGAACGACGGGCTCAGGCCGAGCCAGCCGTTCCAGCGGTCGGCGAGCGGCACGAACACCACGATCGGCACGGCCAGCAGCCAGGCCGGCAGCCGCGCGCAGCGGTCACGATGACGCAGGATCAGTGCGCCTGCGACGAAGAACGCCAGGTGCGCGGGCGCGGCGTTCACGATGTACGCGAAGCGTGCGAAGCCGTCGATCGGGTCGGTGCCGATCGCGGCGATCTGCGCGGCGAACAGCGGATCGAGCCGTCCCGACTGCGCGGCCAGCACCCAGGCGCTGGAGCCCGCCAGCGTCAGCACCCCGATCGCCCACCAGCGGCGGTCGGTTGCCGCGTGCCCCGGTCCGTGCGGGCCTGCCGTGCCGAGTGCACGCCGAGGGTGGCCGGCCGAACCGACCGGCGTGCGTGCCGCCAGCCACACCAGCACCGGCGCCAGTGCGTACCACGCCAGCTCGACGGTGAGCGTCCAGCTCACGGTGGTGACGTCGAAGGTGCGGTAGGCCAGCGGCATCCAGTGCGACAGGGCCAGCAGGTTCACGACGAAGGCGAGCGGATGGGCGGCCACCTGCCCGTCGGCGAGGCGGCCGGTGAGCAGGCTGGCGGCCAGCACCACCGCCCAGTAGGCCGGGAAGATGCGCAGCGCCCGCCGGATCGCATAGGTGCGCAGCGGATAGCGCTGCGCGCTGTCGACGATCAGGAAGCCGCTGACGACGAAGAACAGCTGCACACCGAGCAGGCCGCCGAGATGCCCCAGCATCGGCACCTCGACCGCGTGGTAGGCGAACAGGTGCGCGCACCACACGCCCGTGACCGCGAGGCCGCGCAGGGCGTCGATGCCGTCGCGCTGCGCGTCGACGGTCATCAGTCGTCCGACCGGTTGCTGCCTCGCATGTTGGCGGCGTTCAGGCCCAGTCGCGATGCCGCGACCACGGCCTCGGTGCGCGAACTGGCATCGAGGGTGCGCAGGATGGAGCGCACGTGCACCTTCACGGTGGCTTCGGCCAGGTCGAGTTCGCGGCCGATCTGCTTGTTGGACTTGCCTTCCATCAGCAGCAGCAGCACGTCGACCTGCCGACCGGTCAGGCCCAGCGTGCCTGCCGCATCCGCGCTTGCGCCCCCACCCGGCGCCGCGCCCGGCCCCGCCGCGGGCGCGGTGCCCGGTGCCGCTGCGTCGTGTCCGGGGGCGGCGGCACCGCCCGCGACGGCGGATGCGGCCGATCCGGCCGCGACCGCGGGTGCCGTATGGGCGCCGGCCCCGACGAGGTCGACGCCGCCCGGCACGGGGGCGATGCCCGCCGCACGGTGGGGGCCGCGTGCCTCGCGGCGCAGCACCTCCGGCGGCACGTACACGCCGCCGGCCATGATCAGCTTGAGCGCCGACACCAGCACGGTGGTGACCGAGGTCTTGGGGATGAAGCCGGCCGCGCCCAGCTCGATGGCGCGCGCCACCGTCTCGGCGTCGAATTCGGCCGACAGCATCACGATGGGCAGTGCGGGGTGCCGCTCGAGGAGCTGGGGCATCAGCGTCATGCCGTCGCAGTCGGGCAGGCGCCGATCGAGCAGCACCAGCTCGATCTCGGGATGCTCGACGAGCGAGCGGCGCACGCTGGCCCCGTCGAACGCGTCGAAGCACACGACCTGTTCGTCGAAGTTGCGCAGCACCATCCGCAGGCCTTCGCGGATCAGGGCGTGGTCGTCAGCTACCAGGATGTTCACGGGCGCGATTATCTCAGACCCGGGGCGCGTTCGCGGCGCTGCGCGCACCGCATCGCCGTAAGGCGTATGGGCGGCGGCGCCCGGCGGGTGCGCGGCATCGCCGCCGGGACGCGCGGCGTACGTCGAACGACGCACGGAGTTACCCCGCAGGGCGTAGCGACGCCCCGCCGAGCGACCACGCCGAGCGACCCCGCAGGGCGTGGCGCCGCCCCGTCCAGCGCGTCGCCCAGCCCTGTGGGCGATTCGATCCCGGCTACCATAGCGGCTTTGCGGCGCGCGCCGCGCGCATCCGAGCCCCCAGCGATCACCGTGGCCATCACTCGCAGCCCCTGCACGGATCCCGCGGGCGCAGACCCCGAGGCCGCCCCCGCCAACCTGGCGGACGCGCTCACCCGCCAGGCGGCGCGCACGCCCGCGGCGCCCGCGGTCGACGTCGATGGCCGGGTCCTCGCGTTCCAGGCACTCGAGTCGCTCGTCTGGAAGGCGGCCGCGGCGCTCGCCGGTGCCGGCGTCCGCCGTGGCGACGTGGTCGCGATGGCCTGCGCGCGTCCGCTCCCGCACCTGGTGTCGATGCTCGCCGTGGCGCGTCTGGGCGCCACGGTGCTGTCGATTCCGTCGTCCGCGCCGCACCGGCAGGTGCTCGAACAGCTCGACGCCGCGGTGGCGACGGTGCTGCTGCGGGATGCCGAACCGAGCGCCCCCGCGTCCGGCGAGCGCCCCCCGACAGGCCCTGCATCGACAGGCACCGCATCGACCGGCACCGCAGCGATCGGCCCGGCATCGGCCGCGTTGGCGGGTCACGCCTGCGTCGCCGAGGCGCCGGATGCGTCGGGCGCGTTCGCGGACTGCCGATCGCTCCGGTTGCGTCTGCGCATCGACCTCGCGGCCACCGCGGCCCTGCCCGCGCCCGCGTGCAGCGCCGACCTGCGCGATCCGGCGCCGCGTGCGCCGTGGCTGATCATCACCGGCTCCGGGTCGACCGGCCGCAGCAAGCTGATCCCGGTCACGCACGCGCAGTACCTCGCCCGCATGGCGCTGGCGCGTGCGTGGTACGCGCCGGCGGGCGAGCGGGTGCTGTCGCTGGTGGGGCTCGACTTCGCGTCGGCCAAGAACCTGTGCCTCGAAGTGCTGTTCGCCGGCGGCGCGGTCGTGCTCGTCGAACGGCCGGGCGTCGACCTCGCCACCCTGTGCCGCCTGCGGCAGGTCACGGTCGTCTGGGCATCGGTCGTGCACCTGGAGCAGATGCTCGCGGTGTACCCGGAGGCCGCCTGCCTGCTGCCGGGCGTGCGCCGGCTGTACGTCGGGTCGTCGACGGTCGGCGAGGGGCTGCGCCGACGGGTGCTG
>JAKOZZ010000245.1 GCA_029779755.1 Pseudomonadota bacterium | reverse complement strand
CTGATCTGCGCAGGCGGCGGCGGGCATTCCGGCAACTTGAGCCCGTTTGTTTTTCTGCCGCAAGTGCGTCGCTTCTTCAAAGGAACCATCGTGCTCGCCGGGGCGATTTCCGACGGTTCGGCAATTCGCGCCGCGCGAGCCCTGGGCGCTGACTTGTGCTACCTGGGAACGCGATTCATTGCCACGCAGGAGTCGTTGGCTCCGGCTGCCTACAAGACGATGCTGGTCGAGTCCGCAAGTACTGACTTGCTCTACACGCCCGCGTTCACCGGAGGTGTGAGCTGCAATTTCTTGAAACGGTCATTGCAGGATCGCGGATTTGACGTTGACGCGATCGCTGCGGATCCGCAGGGAAGAATCGAGACGGATCTGCGCCCATGGCGCGATCTTTGGTCGGCTGGGCAGGGAATCGGATTGATCGACGACATCCCGTCCGTGGCTGATCTCGTACAGCGGCTCGTCGCCGAGTATGAGAGCGAACCGCGCCGGTAGCATCGCGCTGAAGCCCATCTGGGCCGCGGCGTTTGTCTGGTTTCAGATCATTGCGCGAGCCACGCCGAGTCTACGAAGGACATCCACTGGTACGAGTTTGCGGGCCAGCCCAGGATGTCAGCCTGCTTCGGAGCCCATGTGTTTGCTTGCCCGAGTTATTCGGCTTTTTTTCTGAGACAACACATTTGTGACCGCTAACTGCGGGGAGTACCTGACGACCGCACTGCGGCACGCGCGGCGCGCCGCAACCGACGTCGTAGACTGGGCATGCAGTCAGGACCGACACGGTCGCGGACCGATCGTCGCGATCCCCCAGCCAGGAACGCACCATGACCCGCAGACTTTCCCTCGCACGCATCGCCGCGTATGCCGCGGCGTGCGCCACGGCTTCGACCATGCACCTGACCGCGCACGCTGCGCTGGTGTATGGTTTCGACGGCTTCTTCGCGACCCGCGCCGCAACGCAGACGGTGGCCAACACGACCGCTAGCAACCTCGAGTTCTCCGGCGCGGCGTACTTCTGCACCGGGTTCAACGGTGTACCGCCAGGGTCGTGCAGCGTGCTGGGAAACAACTCGGTGCTTTTCACCATCACGCCCGATGCCGGATACGCGCTGAACATCACCGGCTTCTCGTTCGACGAACGCAACACCGCCGCAGTCGCTCCGACGCGGTTCGACGTGTTCACCAGCCTGGACGACTTCGCCGCGCCGATCCTGTCGGGTGCGCTGTCGCCGCTGGCCACCACGTTCACGCATCACGCCGTGGCGCTGTCGGTCACCGATCTGGACACGCCCTTCTCTGTACGCATCGCTGCATCCGGACACGTCGGAAACAACGTTCCGCACTGGGACCTCGACAACGTACGCCTGGACGTCACCGCCGTGCCCTACACGCCACCGGAACCCGTCTCCGCACCTGCAAGCTGGGCGCTTGCGATCGCTGCGCTGGCGGGCCTGGGCGCAACGCGCCGCCGCGGGCGCACATGTGCACACGGATCGGCACGCGTGCACAAGGACTGAACGGCCCCGTGCGCCCGGTACGGACCCACTTCTGACGCGAGACACACCACCATGAGCACTTCGACCGACTGCTGCGCACGCCCGACGACGACGACCAGCGCCTGCTGCACGCCCGCACCCTCCTGCTGCGCCCCCGCCCCCGCCGCACACGCCTCGTCCCCCTCCACCCAGGACGCACTCCGCCAGCAGGTGCGCGAGGCCTACGCCGAGGTCGCGCGCGCCAGCGACGCCGGCCAGGCGTCGGGCTGCGCGACGAGCTGCTGCGGCACCAGCGACGACGCGGCGATCAACACGCTGATCTCCACCCGCCTCGGCTACAGCACGGCCGATCTCGCGGCGGTGCCCAGCGGCGCCGACATGGGCCTGGGCTGCGGCAATCCGAAAGCGATCGCGGCACTGCGGCCGGGCGAGACGGTCGTCGACCTCGGCGCCGGCGGCGGGTTCGACTGCTTCCTCGCTGCGCGCGAGGTCGGTGCGCAGGGCCGCGTGATCGGCGTCGACATGACGCCCGACATGGTGTCGAAGGCGCGCGCCAATGCCGTCAAGGGGCGTTTCGACAACGTGGAGTTCCGCCTCGGCGAGATCGAGCACCTGCCCGTCGCCGACGGCACCGCCGACGTCGTCATCTCCAATTGCGTGATCAACCTGTCGCCCGACAAGGCGCAGGTGTTCCACGATGCGTTCCGCGTGCTGAAGCCGGGCGGCCGGCTCGCGATCTCCGACGTCGTCGCGACGGCCGAGCTGCCCGAGGCGATGCGGCAGGACGCCGCGCTGATCGCCGGCTGCATGGGCAACGCGTCGCTGATCGGCGATCTCGAAGCGATGATGCGGGCCGCGGGCTTCGCGCAGATCCGCATCGAGCCGAAGGACGAATCGAAGGCGTTCATCGCCGACTGGGCGCCGGGGCGCAACGTCACCGATTACGTGGTGGCCGCCACCATCGAAGCGGTGAAGCCCGGCGCGTGCTGCGGCGGCAGCCGCTGCTGACGACGGCAGAGGCTGCCGACGACGAGCCATGCGCGAGCCCCCCACGGGCGTGTGGCATCCTGCCGTCTTCCCATCGAACCAGAAGAGAAGACCCATGGAGACTCGCAGGCGCGTCCTCAAGACCCTGACCCTCGGCGGCGTGGCCGCCGCGCACGCTGCCTCGCCCGCCCTGGTGCGCGCGCAGGCCTGGCCGGATCGGCCCATCTCGCTGGTGGTGCCGTTCCCGCCGGGGGGCACCACCGACGTGCTCGCACGTGTGGTCGGCGAGCAGATCGGCAAGCGGCTGGGCGCCACCGTGCTGGTGGACAACAAGCCGGGCGCGAACACCATCATCGGTGCGCAGCACGTGGCCAAGTCCAAACCCGACGGCTACACGCTGCTCATCGCGGCCGGCTCGACCATGGTGCTCAACCCGCTGCTGCGCAAGCAGCTCTCGTACAACCCGGAGCGCGAGATGGACATCCTCGCGCTCGCCGGCGACATCCCGCTGATCGCGGTGGTGCCGGCGGCCTCGCCCATCCGCACGCTCGACGACCTGATCGCACGCGTGAAGGACAAGGCGCGCGGACCGCTGAGCTACGCGTCTGTCGGGGTGGGCAGCACGCTGCACCTGGCCGGCGAACTGTTCGAGGACTTCGCGGGGGCGCCGATGACGCACGTGGCCTACAAGGGCAGCGTGCCGGCGATCACCGACGTGGTCGGCGGACGGGTCGAGCTGATGTTCGACAGCCCGACCACGGCACTGCCGCACGTGCAGTCGGGCCGCCTGCGCGCGATCGCGGTCACCTCGGCCGCGCGGCAGTCGTATCTGCCCGACGTGCCGGCCGTCGCGGAGCGCTTCCCCAACTACCTGGCCATCGTCTGGTACGGGCTGGTGGCGCCCAAGGGCCTGCCCGCGGACGCACGCGCGAAGCTCAAGACCGCGATGGACGCGTCCCTGACTTCCCCTGAGTACCTGCAGGCCGTGTCCAAGGCCTGGATCAGCCCGGCCACCCCGACCACGCCCGAGAAGATCGCGGAGTTCGTCGGCGCCGAGCGCAAGCGCTGGGGCGACCTCATCGGCAAGCTCAACATCCAGATGGAAGGCTGAGTGCGCGGGCGGTCAGACGGTCATCCGGTCAGACGGCCCGCAACGCCGCAACGATCTCCGGCGTGAAGGACCTGAATTCCGGGCACGGGCCGTCCGGGTCCTTCGCGGCCTCGTCGATCCGGCGCAGGGCAACGGCGTCGGACCAATACGGCAGGCGTTCGAATGCGGCGACCTCGTCGGCGCGCATCGGCCCGCCCTGCAGGGCCAGGCTTTCGATGGAATCGGGCGACAGGCGCGCGGCGTAGCCCGGCTCGGTGGCGCACAGGTAGCGCTTGGCCGCAACGTGCCAGCGGACCGGCGCGACGACGGCGGACCCGAACATGCGTGCGAGCCAGTCGGCGCCGACCTTCTCGTGGCGGTCGTCCACGCCACGGGCTGCGGGGTGCTCGCCCAGGTCGTGCACCATGTGGCCGATGTCGTGCAGCAGCGCGGCCACGACGAGCGCCGGTCCACCGCCGTGCGCACGCGCCAGCCAGCCGGCCTGCACGGCATGCATGCGCTGGTTGATGCGCGCCAGGCCATACGGACGGCCCGCGCGACCTTCGTAGATCTCGGCCAGCGCATCGACGATGCGTGCTTCGGCGGGGGTCGGGGTCATATGTGACTCGAAAGGGTCATGTCGTGCAGGGTCGACTCGACCGCCACGAGCATCGCGTGGATGACCGCCGTGTCGATCGCGCCGATGCAGCCGATGCGGAAGGTGTCGATGCGCGTGAGCTTGCCCGGGTAGAGCACGAAGCCGCGGGCGCGCATGCGCTCGTAGAAGTTTTCGAAGCGCCAGCCGGGATCGTCCGGCGACCGGAACGTGACGATGATCGGCGACTGCACGGCCGGATCCAGCAGCGGCACGAAGCCCAGCGCGCGCATGCCGGCCACCAGCGCATCGCGATTGGCCTCGTAGCGCGCGCGCCGTGCGGGCAGGCCGCCTTCCTGCCGGTACTGCACGAGGGCGGCGGCCAGCGCCGCGACCACATGCGTGGGCGGCGTGAAGCGCCACTGACCGGTGCGTTCCAGGTAGCGCCACTGGTCGTACAGGTCGAGCGACAGGGAATGCGCGCGCCCCTCGGCCGCTTCGAGCGCGGTGCGCCGTGCGATCACGAACCCCATCCCCGGCACGCCTTCGATGCACTTGCCCGATGCGGCGACCACGGCCTCGATGCCCTCCGCGCCGACGTCGATGGGCAGCGCGCCGAACGAGCTCATCGCATCGACGATCAGCGCCCGGCCCTGCCGCGCACAGGCGGCCGCCACCGCGTGCAGTGGATTCAGCACACCGGTGCCGGTCTCGCAATGCACGAGCGCCACGTGGGTGATGCGCGGGTCGCGCACCAATGCGGCTTCGACCACCGCGGCGTCGACCGGGCCGCACTCGTCGAACGGCACCTCCACGGCTTCACGCCCCAGCACGCGGAGGATGCGCAGGATGCGGGCGCAGTACGCGCCGTTGTTCGGGACGAGCACGCGCCCGCGCGGCGGCACGAGGGTGCCGAGCGCCGCTTCGACGGCGAAGGTGCCGCTGCCCTGCATCGGCACGCAGGTGTGCGTGTCCGCGCCACCGACCACGTCCAGCAGCTGCCGCCGCATGGTGGCGGTGAGCGCGTTGAACGCGCCGTCCCAGGACCCCCAGTCGCGCAGCATCGCGGTGCGGGTCACCGCGCTGGTCGTGAGCGGCCCCGGCGTCAGCAGGACGGGATCGGGCGTGCGATCGTTCATGCCTTCGGCTCCAGCGCCGGGACGATGGCGGCGCGCAGCACGCGGTGCGCGGCCGCATCGGCCATCGCACGGCCGACGTCGGCCAGTGCGTAGCGGCCGTCGACCAGCGCGTCGAACGGGAACCGGTCGCGCTGGCCGGCCACGAACGCCAGCGCCTGGATCAGGTGCCGCGGGTGGTAGTTGTGCACGCCGACCAGCGTGGCGCAGCGGCGCAGGATCAGGTTCGAATCGAGCGTGACCAGGGCGCCGGGGCTCACGGTGCCCGCGATCACCAGGCGGCCCCCCGGGCGCAGCCAGTCGATGCCCTGCACGATCGTCGTCGCGTCGCCGCACACCTCGATCACGGCGTCGGCACCGGCGGGCAGGGGCGGTGTCTCGCCCGGCGCGATCGCCGTGTCCACCCCGAAGCGCCGGGCCAGCCCGCGCCGCCACGGCACGGCGTCGATCCCGATCACACGCGACGCGCCGCGTGTCCGGGCGAGCGCGGCGCCATACAGCCCCAGCAGCCCCAGGCCCATCACCACCACGGTGTGGCCGAGTTCCACCTGCGCGGCCTCGATCACCGCACACATCGTGGCCACGCCGCAGTTGATCGGCGTGGCTTCGGCGTCGGTCAGCGTATCGGGCAGCTTCAGGATCCAGGAGTCGGGCCGGATGTAGCAGTACTCGCCGAAGCCGCCGTGGTGATGCGGCGGCGTCTCGCTCGACAGGTGCCCGTACTTGTCGACGCCCGGCGCCTTCTGCGGCAGGTCGAGCACTTCCCGCACGTGGCTGCGGCCGGGCACGAAGTATTCACTCCAGGTCACGCGGTCGCCGACGCGCAGCGGCGCGTCGGTCATGTCGCGCTGCACCGCCTCGCCCAGCGCCACGATGGTGCCGACGATCTCATGCCCCAGCAGTCCCGGACAGGGCGAGGGCCGATGCCCCTGGTACGAGTGGAGATCCGAGCGGCAGATGGTCGACATGCGCACGCGCACCAGCGCCTCGTCGCGGGCCGGTGGGCGCAGCGGATAGGTGGCCAGACGGAACGGGCCGTTGGGCGCATCGTAGACGGCCACCCGCGCCGCCGCCGGCAAGGCCTCCGTTGCACGCATCGTGGCGTCCGTCACGTCAGCGGGTCCCGTTGAGTGCGAACTCGAAGATCCGCCAGCTGTCGAGCGGGCCTTCGCCGCGCGCCCGATACGCCGGGTTGAGCGGTGCGCTGACGATGAAGGGCACGCGTGCTTCGGTCGTTCCGCCGTGGCTGCGCAGACGCTCGCCGCGAAGCGCCGACAGATCGTGCTCGGCCTGCGATGCGCCGATCGCCACGTTGCGCTCGGCGATCACGGCCACGTCGCCTTCGCGGTCGGGCGGCAGCGAGAAGCGGGCGCAGGCGGTGTCGCGGTCGAGCGCCTCGGCCACGCCGGGCACGCCGCGCACGAAGGCCAGCAGGTCGGACACCGGCAGCGCCGGATCGGTACGCCAGATGCGCACGAAGCCGCCGAGCGCCCCGTGGTGCCGCACGAACGCGTCGGTGATCGGACAGATCACGCGGGTGGTGCCGGCGCCGAAGCGCGCGTCGAGGCGGTCCTGCAGGAAGACGACGTTGGGGCTGCCGTCGAGCAGCGCCTTGTCGCTCATGCCGTGGTCGGCCGTCAGCGCGACCACCGCGTCGAGGGCGGCCAGCCGGCCGAAGCATGCGTCCAGACGCGTGTAGAACGCATTGGCCTCGGGGCTGCCGGGGGCGTGCTTGTGCTGCACGTAGTCGGTGAGCGACAGGAACAGCAGATCGGGCCGGTCGCGCTCGAGCAGTGCGATACCGGCTTCCAGCACCAGCAGCGACAGATCGGCCGAGTACATGTCGGGCTGCGACATGCCGACCAGCCCGAGAACGTCTTCGATCCCGTGTTCGCCGAGCGTGCAGGCGTGCGCATGCTCGGCCGAAAAGCACACATTGCCGCGCGTCACGTCGAGTCCCGCACCGAGCTGCCGGCGCAGCTTGTCCTTGGCCGTGATCGCAACGACGCGGGCGCCGGCGTCGGCGAACGCGGCCAGGATCGTGCGGCTGCGCAGCAGCTCGGGGCCGGTCATCACCACCGCCTCGCCGGTGCGCGCGTCGAGGTAGTAGTTGCCGGAGATGCCGTGCACCGACGCGGGCGCGCCCGTCACCAGCGACATGTTGTTGGGGCAGGTGAAGCTGGGCACGGTGCCGTCGGCGACGGTCGCGAACCCGTCGCGCATGAAGCGCGCGACGTTGGGCAGCAGGCCGTCGTGCAGGCCGCGCTCGAAGTATTCGGGGTCACCCCCGTCGACGCACACCACCGCCACCGGTCGTACGGGCCAGGCGTAGTCGATGCCGTTCAGATGGATCACAGGATTCATGGGGAGACATGTTCAGATGGCCGATTGACGGATGCGCGCCGACACCACGTCGATCAGCGTGACCGACGCGACGATGATCAGCAGCACTGCGGCGGTCTGGGCGTACTCGAAACCGCGGATCACCTCGTGCAGGATCACACCGATGCCGCCGGCGCCGACCATGCCCACCACCGAGGCCGAGCGCACATTGGATTCGAACCGGTACAGCGCGTACGAGATCCACAGCGGCAGCACCTGCGGGATCACCCCGTAGAGGATCTCCTCGAGCGCGCTGGCACCGGTGGCGCGCACGCCCTCGACCGGCCGCGGGTCGATCGCCTCGACCGCTTCCGCGAAAAGCTTGGCGAGCACACCGGTGGTGTGCACCCACAGCGCCAGCACGCCGGCGAACGGACCGAGCCCGACGGCGACGATGAACAGCATCGCGAACACCATCTCGTTGATCGCGCGGCACGCATCCATCAGACGGCGGATCGGCTGGTAGACCCAGCGGGGCGCGAGGTTGTCGGCAGACAGCAGCCCGAGCGGGATCGCGCACACCACCGCCAGCACCGTGCCCCAGATCGCGATGTGCACGGTGATCATCATCTCGCCCAGGTACAGCCGCCATTCGTGGAAGTCCGGCGGGAAGAAGTCCTTGGCGAACACGGCCATGTTGCCGGAGTCCTGCCACAGCGCCCACGGGCGCATCTCGGCGCCCTCCCACGACCAGACCAGCGCGGCGAGCAGCACGCCCCACGCAAGCTGTGTCGTCAGCTTCGTGCGGGGCGCATCCAGAGGCGCGGCGCCGGAGCGCAGCGGCAGGCGCGACGACACCTCACATCCCCCGGGCGAGGACGGCGAGCCGGGCGTCGATCTCGGCGATCCGGGCGCTGCGATCGGCCTCCGACAGGTTCGCGTCGTCGACGAGCTTCTGGCGGTCCTTGGCCAGTTCGAGCTGGCGGATGGGGATCAGCTGCGCATCGGTCGACGGCTTGAACCCGGCGAGCCGGTACATGTTCTTCAGGATCTCCTTCTCGCGCGCGTCCTTGCCGTAGCCGACGACGAAGTCCTGCACCTTCTTCTTCACGTCGGCGGGCAGGTCCTTGCGCCACACCAGCGGGTCGCGCGGGATCAGCGGCGACTTCCAAAGGATGCGGATCTGCTCAAGGCGCTCCGGGTACTTCTCGCGCGCCTTCTCGGTCATCTCGCTGTTGCTGGTGGCGACGTCCACCTGGCGGTTCAGCACCGCGAGGAAGTTGCCCTCGTGGTTCGACGAGCGCACGACCTTGAAGTGAGTGCGCGGGTCGAGCTTGTTCATCGTGAACACGTAGTAGGTCGGCACGAGCGTGCCCGACGTCGACGCCGGATCGCCGATGCCGAACGAGTACTGCTTGCCGTTCTTGAGCACCTGCTCGATGGAGGTGATACCCGAGTCCTTGTGCGTGATCACGTACGAGTAGTAGCCCGGCGTGCCGTCGAGGTCGACGAACTGCGCGAATACCTCGCCGTTGGCCCGGTCGACCGCATCCATCGCGGAGCGGTTGCCGTACCACGCGATCTGCACCTTGTTGAAGCGCTGCGCCTCGATGATGCCGGCGTAGTCGGTCGCGAAGAACCCATTGATCTTCAGACCGGTGGCCTTCGACATGTCCTCGAGGAACGGCGTCCACATCTGCTTGAGCGCACCGGCCTTCTCGGTGGCGATGATGCCGAAGTTGAGTTCCCTGATCTCCTGCGCGCCGACGGTCGCGGCCGCCGCGAACACGGTGGCGGCGAACGCCGCCTTGAATGAGCCAAGCATGGTCCTGATCCTTGTTGGGGTTGACGTGGGGTGCGTTCAGGCCGCCTGCAGCGCGGCCGGCGACGCGCACGCGACGGCGCGTCCGGTGTCGGGCGGCGCGACGGCGCCGAACAGCTCGCGCGCCTCGGTGCCATACAGCTCGCCGAGCAGCGCCGGCGTGAGGTCGGTGGACGGGCCGTCGAAGACCACGCGCCCGTCGCGCAAAGCGATCGTGCGCGGGCAGTAGCGCATCGCGAACTCCACCTGGTGCAGGCAGACGAGCACCGTGCACGCGTGCTCGCGGTTCATCGTGGCGAGCAGCTCCATCACCTTGCGCGACGACTCGGGGTCGAGCGACGCGATCGGCTCGTCGGCGAGCACGATCTCGGCGTTCTGCACCAGGCAGCGCGCCAGCGCCGCGCGCTGCTGCTGCCCGCCCGACAGCGTGGAGGCACGCTGCCAGGCCGTGTCCTCGATGCCGACGGCAGCGAGCGCGGCCAGCGCCTGGCGCCGCTCGTCGAGGGAGAAGCGCATGGTCAGCCTGCGCCACCACGACGTCCGGTGCAGCAGTCCGATCAGCACGTTGGTCGCCACCGGCAGCCGCCCCACCAGGTTGAACTGCTGGAACACGAAGCCCACGCGCCAGCGGTGGTGACGGATGCCCGCCGCCAGCCGGCCGTCCGCCTGCATCGTGCGACCGCACACGCGCACCTCGCCCGCGTCGGCGGCCACGAAGCCGGGGATGTGCCGCAGCAGGGTCGACTTGCCCGAGCCCGAGGCGCCGATCAGCGCCACCATCTCGCCGGCGGCCACCTGCAACGTCACGTCGTGCAGCGCACGGCGAGCGCCGAACGACTTCGTCAGGTTGCGGATCTCGACCGCCACGTAGGTCATCGCTGCCTCGTCGTTCGTCATGGCGCTGCAATCGCATCGGACTAGCGTCGACGTCAGGATTGCGCGCGGCGCAGCGGGTGCTGCGACGTGCGCATCATTCGCCCGGTTGTTGACAGCCGGATGACACACGTCGACGAGGATTTCATCGGATGGACATCAACACCGGCCCGCTGCACGAGACGATGCGCATCGCGGGCGAACGGGTGCGCGGCACGGACGACCGCATCGCGGTGCGCAACCCCTGGAACGGCAAGACCGTGGGCACGGTGCCCTGCGCCGGGCCCGACGACGTCGAGCGCGCGCTCGTCACCGCGCGTGGCTATCGGGCGCGTCTGACGCGTGCGCAGCGCGCCGAGATCCTGGAGCGTGCGGCCGCGCTGGTGGTGGCGCGCAGCGACGAACTCAGCAGCCTGATCACGTGCGAGTCGGGTCTGTGCCGCAAGGACGCGCGCTACGAGATCGGCCGCGTGCGCGACGTGTTCCGCTTCGCCGCGCACGCCGCGCTGCAGGACGATGGCGAGGTCTTCTCCTGCGACATCACGCCGCACGGTCGGCAGCGCCGCGTGTTCACGCAACGCGATCCGCTGCTGGGCGTGATCGTCGCGATCACGCCGTTCAACCACCCGATGAACCAGGTCGCCCACAAAGTGGCGCCGGCGATCGCGACGAACAACCGGGTCGTGCTCAAGCCCTCGGAGAAGGTGCCGCTGTCGGCGCTGCGCCTGGCCGACCTGCTCTACGAGGCGGGGCTGCCGCCGCCGATGCTGCAGGTCGTCACCGGCGATCCGCGCCGGATCGTGCCGCAGATGATCACGCATCCGGCCGTCGATCTCGTCACGTTCACCGGCGGGGTTACGGTCGGAAAGCAGATCGCCGCGCAGGCCGGCTATCGGCGCGTCGTGCTCGAGCTCGGCGGCAACGATCCGCTGATCGTGATGGACGATGCGGACCTGGACGAGGCGGTCGAGCTCGCAGCGACCGGGTCCTATCGCAACTCCGGGCAGCGCTGCACGGCGGTCAAGCGCATCCTGGTGCAGCGCCGCGTTGCCGACGCGTTCGTCGACCGTCTGGTCGTGCGCACCCGGGCGTGGACCTGGGGCGACCCGGCCGACGAACAGGTGGAGATGGGCACGGTGATCGACGAGGCTGCGGCCAGGCTGTTCGAGCAGCGCGTCGACGTGGCGGTGGCGCAGGGCGCGCGTCTGCTGATCGGCAACCTGCGCCAGGGCGCGTCGTACGCACCGACCGTCGTCGACCACGTGGATCCGAACACCCCACTGGTGCGCGAGGAGACGTTCGGGCCGGTGTCGCCGGTGATCCGCTTCGACACACTCGACGAGGCGATCGACCTCGTCAACCGCTCGCCGTACGGGCTGTCTTCGGGGGTCTGCACGAACCGGCTCGACGTGATCACCCGGCTCGTGTCCGAGCTGCAGGTGGGCACGGTGAACGTGCGCGAGGTGCCGGGCTATCGGCTGGAGTCGACGCCCTTCGGCGGGATCAAGGACTCGGGGCTCGGCTACAAGGAAGGCGTGCTGGAGGCGATGAAGAGCTTCACCAACGTGAAGACCTACTCGCTGCCCTGGCCGGCGTGAATGCCGCCGCAAACAATCCGTCGCATACACCGGCTAGCATGTGAACGAGCCCTCAACCCCAGGAGACCGCCATGCCCCGCACCATGAAGGCCGCCGTGTTCGTCGAACCGGGCCGGATCGAACTGGCCGAGAAACCGATCCCCGACGTCGGACCGAACGATGCGCTGGTGCGCATCACCACCACCACGATCTGCGGCACCGACGTGCACATCCTGAAAGGCGAATACCCGGTGGCGAAAGGTCTCACCGTCGGCCACGAGCCGGTCGGCGTGATCGAGAAGCTGGGCAGCGCGGTGCAGGGCTATGCCGAGGGGCAGCGCGTGATCGCCGGCGCGATCTGCCCGAACTTCAACTCCTACGCAGCGCAGGACGGTGCGCCGTCGCAGGACGGCAGCTACCTGGTCGCCAGCGGACGCTGTGGCTGTCACGGCTACAAGGCCACGGCGGGCTGGCGCTTCGGTAACCTGATCGACGGCACCCAGGCGGAATACGTGCTGGTGCCCGACGCGCAGGCGAACCTGGCGCCGATTCCGGACGGGCTCACCGACGAGCAGGTGCTGATGTGCCCGGACATCATGTCCACCGGCTTCAAGGGCGCCGAGAACGCCAACATCAAGCTCGGTGACACCGTCGTCGTCTTCGCGCAGGGCCCGATCGGGCTGTGCGCGACCGCGGGCGCGCGGCTGCTCGGCGCGACCACCATCATCGGCGTCGACAGCAACGACCACCGGCTGGGCATCGCGCGGCGGATGGGGGCCGACGTCACGCTCAACCCGACGACCTGCGACGTCGTCGACGAGGTGCTGAAGCTGACCGGCGGGCGCGGCGCCGACGCCGCGATCGAAGCGCTCGGGCTGCAGGCCACCTTCGAGTCGGCGCTGCGCGTGCTCAAGCCGGGCGGCACGCTGTCGAGCCTCGGGGTGTATTCGCAGGATCTGCGGATCCCGCTCGATGCGTTTGCGGCGGGGCTGGGCGACCACCGGATCGTCACCGCGCTGTGCCCGGGCGGCAAGGAGCGCATGCGACGGCTGATGAACGTGATCGCCTCCGGGCGCATCGACCTGGGACCGATGGTCACGCACCGCTATGCGCTCGACGACATCGTCGCGGCGTACGACCTGTTCTCGCATCAGCGTGACGGCGTGCTGAAGGTGGCGATCCGGCCGGCCTGACGTATCGTTGCGGGATCGGCGCACGGCCCGGCACGGACGGATTGCGCCGCCCCGTGCCGGCGGGCGGATCCGGCTGCATCCCGCGCCCCCAGGAGATGACCATGCGCGCCGCCGCATTCCGCCCGGTCGGACCGCTGCTCGCCGCCTGCATGCTGGCGCTCGCCGGCGGCTGCGCCACGATGCCGACGGGCGTACTGCCCACCGGCCCGCGCGCCGGCGACGTCCCGCTGTCGCCGTTCTACCGCTGGGACGGCCCGCTGCCCGCCCGACCGGGTGCGCTGCTGCGCGAAGAGCCCGCGAAGGCCCAGCCCGAGATCGATGCCGCCGGGACGGCGCTGCGCATCCTCTACGTGTCCACCGATGCGCGCTGGAGCTCGGGCCCGATCCCGGTCAGCGGCACGGTGTATCTGCCCGTTGGCACGCCGCCGGCGGGCGGCTGGCCGATCGCCGCCTGGGCGCACGGCACGCTGGGCGTGGCCGACGTGTGCGCGCCGTCCTGGACCGGACACAAGCCGCGCGACGCCGCGTACGTCAACCGCTGGCTGAAGGCCGGCTTCGCGGTCGTCGCCACCGACTATCAGGGGCTCGGCGGCCCCGGTCCGCATGCCTACCTGCTGTGGGAGGCCGAAGGCCGCTCGGTGCTCGACGCCGTGCGTGCCGCGCTGGACGGCCGCCCCGGGCTGCTCGCCAACGACGTGATCGTCACCGGTCAGTCGCAAGGCTCGGGCGCGGCGCTCGGCACCGCACGCATCGCCGGGCGCTATGCCCCCGACGTGCGGCTGCGCGCGGTGATCGCCACCGGGGTCGTCAGCACGTTCCCCAACGGGCCCTACGGGCCCGCGCCCGCCCCCGAAGGGCGTTCGCCGCACTTCACGATCCTGAGCCTGGTCGGCGGCGGCCTGCGTGACGATGCACCCGACGTCGACGCGCTGGTCAGCGCGCGCGCGCGACCGCTGCTCGAGGCCGCCCGCAGCGGCTGCAGCCGGCAGATGGCCGCGCAGGCGCGCGCGCTGAAGCTCGGCATGGCCGACGCCTTCACCGTCGGTCCGGAGGCGCTGGCACGTCTTCGTCTGCCCGCCACCGACATGGAGGCGGTGAAGCTGCCCGTGCCGCTGCTGCTCGGCACCGGGTCGGCAGACCGCACCATTGCGCCGCAGCGCCAGTTCGCCGCGGTGGCCGCGCTGTGCGCGGCGGGCAATGCCGTGACGTGGAAGCCGTATCCGGGCGTCGGCCACGACGGCAGCCCGCATGCGGCGTTCGACGATGCGCTCGCCTTCGCGCAGGCCGCACGCGCCGGCCGGCCGCGGCCGGGCAACTGTGCGCAGGTGTCGGCGCCGGGCGCGTCGGAGCCCGGCGCGTCGGGGCCTCGCGCATCGGCTTCTGCGCCCCGCGCACCGGCGTCGAAGCCCGGCGCGTCGGCGCCGTTCACGCCGGGGCGCGCGGACCGGGAGTGACGCGCGCGCGCTGCAGATGCCGCGCCCACCACCATGGCAGCAGCGCCGAGGCCATCGTCACGCCCGACAGCACGATCGCCGCCGCCGATGCCCCGGCGACGTCGACGGCCACGCCCGACAGGCTCGGTCCCAGCATCGACCCCGCGCCCGAACCGGTCGCGAACAGCGCAAACGCCAGTGCGCGCTGATCGGGCCGCGCCGACATCGCCAGCGCCGCACCGAGCACGCCGGGTCCCAGGCCCATCACCAGGCCGACCAGCACGTACAGCGGCTCGGCGCCACGGGCGGGCAGGGTCGCGAGCATGCAGGCGGCCGACCCGGCGATGCTCACGGTGAGCAGCAGCGACGGCCGGCGCAGGCGGTCGGCGATCCAGCCGCCCCAAGGCTGTGCGGCCACCAGCGCCCAGCCGGTGAGGCTGGCGGCCGCGCCGGCGCGGTCCAGCGGGCGGCCGATGTCGGCCAGCCAGGTCGGCGCGAAGGCGACGAAGCCGGAGAAGCCGATGTTCAGCAGCATCCACGCCAGGCTGATCGCCAGCGCGGGCAGCAGGCCGGGCAGCTGCGATCCGGCGAAGTCGCGCAGGTTCGCCGCGGGGGCCTGCGCGGAGGCGGGGAACAGGCGCGCCGCCCACCAGACGGCCGCCAGCACCAGCAGCGGATAGGCGGCAGCGACGGCCAGCGCGGTGCGCCAGCCGGCGGCCTGCGCGACGGTGCCCAGCACCGCGAGGGCCAGCGCGATGCCCAGCGGCCAGGCGGTGAGCGCGGTGGCGGTCGCGGTGGACATCCGCGGCCCGGCGAAGCGTTCGGTCGCCATCTTCAGCACGATGATCTGCACGAGCGCGCCGCCGGTGCCCGCGATCAGCCGGCCGGCGAGCATCGTCGCGAACCCGCCGCCCGCGGCGGTGAGCGCCGCACCGGCCACGCACAGGGCGAGCGACGCGAGCAGCACCCGGCGGTCGCCGAAGCGCTGGATCACCAGCCCGCCCGGGATCGACAGCAGCACTGCCGGCAGCACGTAGGCGCCGATCAGCGACCCGACCTCGGTGTACGACAGCCCGAGCGCGCTCACCAGCAGCGGCGCCACCACGGCCACCGCATGGAACTGGAAGCCGGCCGACAGGCGCACGGCCACGAACGCCGCCAGCACCGAGAGCGAAGCGCGCGTCCAGCCGGGTGAGGATTCCATCGTTCGAGTGTATGACACGTGCCTCGCGCGATCGCGTGCGGGTGTGGCGCATGCCGCACGGGCATACCCTGCAGCGACTTCGGCACTTGCCGCGCGGGCCGGCGGCTTCCTAGACTGGCAGTCCACTCGTCAGGCCCGTCCGATGCCCGCTTCCGCTGTGTCCTCCCGCCCCCACGTCACCGTGATCGGCGCCGGCCTCGTCGGCCTGGCCAGCGCGCGCGCGCTGCTGAACGCCGGCCACCGTGTGCGCCTGATCGACCGCTGCGACGCGGTGGGCCAGGGCGCCAGCGCGCGCAACGGCGCGCAGCTCAGCTACGCGTACGTGGCGCCGCTGGCGTCGCCGGCGCTGTGGCACCAGCTGCCGAGCCTGCTGCTGAAGCCGGACTCGCCGCTGCGCCTGTCGCCGCGCGGTGTGCTGCAGGACCTGCGCTGGTGCCTGGCGTTCCTGGCGGCCTGCCGTGGCGCCGCGGCCCGACGCACGACGGTGGCGCTGCTGGAGCTGGCCGCATTGAGCCGGCGCGAGCTCGAGCGCTGGCGCGACGAGGGGGGCGCACCCGACGTGCGCCAGAACGGCAAGCTGGTGCTGCTGCCGGATGCGGCCGCGTTCGCGTCGGCCCGCACGCAGATGGCGCTGCAGGCGCGGCTGGGCTGCCAGCAGCAGGCGCTCGACGCGGACGCATGCCGACGTCTCGAACCGGCCCTGGCCGACGCGGCGACACCGTTCGCGGGCGGCATCCACACGCCGGGCGAATGCGTGGTCGACCCGATGGCGATGAGCGGCGCACTGCTGGCCGCGCTGCAGCGTCACCCGGACTTCGAGCTGCGCCTGGGCTGCGAGGTCATCGGCGCGCGCCGGCGGAACGACTCCGTGGAGGCGCTGCGCCTGGCGGGTGCCGACGATCTTCCCGTGGAGCAGCTGGTGCTGGCCGGGGGCCCCGGCAGTGCGGCGCTGGCGCGCCGGCTCGATCTGAGCCTGCCCGTGGCGCCGATGAAGGGCTACAGCATCGACCTGCCGGCCGACGCACTGACGCGCTGGCCGACGGTGAGCATCACCGACAGCGCGCGCCGCGTCGTGTTCGCACCGCTGCTCGACGGCGAATGCCGGCGCCTGCGGGTGGCCGGGATGGCGGAGCTGGTCGGCCAGGACCTGCGCATCGACCCGCGCCGCATCGCGCAGCTGGTCGAGGCGACCGACGCCTGGTTCGGCCTGCACGTGCCGGCCGAGGCGGCCGTGCAGAACCCCTGGGCCGGACTGCGCCCGGCAACGCCCAGCGGGCTGCCCTGCATCGGGCGCTTCGGCGGGCTGCGCAACGTGTATGCCAACGCCGGCCACGGCCCGCTGGGCCTGACGCTGGCGATGGGGTCGGCCGCGCTACTGGTGTCGGCGATGCAGCAGCGGGCCGCGGCGATCAACCCCCTGCCCTACGCGGCCGGACCGCTCGCATGGGTCTGAAGCAGGCCCCGCACGGTGTCGACCAGCGGGTCGACCAGCAGGCTCGACGCAACGCCGGCCGGCCGCAGTGCGTGCACCTGGACGCTGATCGCCGGCTGCAGCGGCAGGCGGCGCCAGCCCCCGGACGCGGGGCCCGCCTCGGAGCCCGCTTCGGCCCCCACTTCGGGCCCGGCCAGCGACGCGGTGAAGCTGTCGACCAGTGCCAGCCCCAGTCCGCGCCGGGCCAGGGTGACGGCGGTCTGGTAGGTGTGGGCGAGGGCGGCGGGCTGCAGCTCGAGTCCCTGCGCGCGGCAGGCCGCATGCACGGCGTGCCCGATCGGGTCGCCCGGGTCGAGGTCGATCACCGGCTGGCGCGCCACCGCCTCGAGCGTGGCCTCGTCGCCGTCGAAGACCCCCACGCACATCACGCGGCCATCGGCGATCGGTTCGCTGTGCACGGCCGGATGGTGGGCGGGCGCGAACGCGAAGCCGATGTCGGCCTCGCGCAGCGCCACGCTCTCGGCGATCTCGCGCGAGTAGGCCGAGCGCAGCGACACGCGCGCGGCCGGGTAGCGCCGGCGCAGCTGCATCAGGGCCAGGGTCAGCCAGTGATCCGACAGGCTGGGCGCACACAGCACGCGCACCAGGTCGTCCGGCCCGCGGCGCAGGTTGTCGACGAGGCGGCGGATGCGGTCGAGCTGCTGGTCGAGCTGCTCGACCTCGGCCTGCAGCAGCTCGGCCTCGCGCGTGGGCACCAGCCGGCCGCGCTCGCGGCGGAACAGGGTGAACCCCGCATGGCGCTCGGCCTGCTGCAGCAGGCGGCTGGCCGCGGGCTGCGTGATGTGCAGCAGCTGCGCGGCGCCCTTCACCGACCCGCACCGCATCACCGCACTGAAGATCTCCACATGGCGCAGACGCATGTGCGGCATCATAGGTCAAACGCCTTTCCGGAACCCCGACGATGACCCACATCCTGCACCGCCAGATCCATCACGCGCTGCCCGTTGCCGTGAAGGCCGAAGGCCTGCTGATCACCGACCGCGACGGCCGCGAATACATCGACGCCAGCGGCGGCGCAGCCGTCTCGTGCCTGGGCCACGGGCATCCCGAGGTGCTGGCCGCGATGAAGGCGCAGATCGACACGGTCGCCTACGCGCACACCAGCTTCTTCACCACCGAGGTGGCCGAGGCGCTGGCCGACCAGCTCGTGCGCACGGCGCCGCCCGGCACCAGCCACGCCTACTTCGTGTCCGGCGGCTCGGAAGCGGTGGAGGCCGCGCTGAAGATGGCGCGCCAGTACTGCGTCGAGACCGGGCAGCCGCAGCGGCGGCACTTCATCGCGCGCCGGCAGAGCTATCACGGCAACACGCTGGGCGCGCTGGCGGTCGGCGGCAACGAATGGCGCCGGCGCCAGTTCGCACCGCTGCTGATCGACGTCACGCACGTGTCGCCCTGCTACGAGTACCGCGGCCGCGCGCCGGGCGAGACCGCCGAGGCCTACGGCCAGCGGCTGGTCGCCGAGCTGTCCGACGCCATCGACCGGCTGGGCGGCGAGCACGTGATCGCCTTCGTGGCCGAGACGGTGGGCGGCGCGACCGCGGGCGCGATCACGCCGGTGCCGGGCTACCTGAAGGGCGTGCGCGAACTGTGCACGCGCCACGGCATCCTGCTGATCCTGGACGAGGTGATGTGCGGCATGGGCCGCTGCGGCACCCTGCACGCCTGCACGGCCGAAGGCGTGGTACCCGACCTGCTGGTCATCGCCAAGGGCCTGGGCGGCGGCTACCAGCCCATCGGCGCGGTGCTGGCGCAGGACCACGTGGTCCAGGCGTTCGCGCGCGGCTCGGGCATGTTCCAGCACGGCCACACCTACCTGGGCCATCCGGTGGCCTGCGCGGCGGCGCTGGCGGTGCAGCGGGTGCTCGAGCGCGACGGCCTCGTCGCACGCGTGGCCCGCCTCGGCGACGCACTGCGCACGCGCCTGACGGCGGCCTTCGGCACGCATCCGCACGTGGGCGACATCCGCGGCCGCGGGCTGTTCCAGGCGATCGAGCTGGTGGCCGACCGTGCCGACAAGACCCCGTTCGACCCGGCGCGCAAGCTGCACGCGCGCATCAAGGCGCAGGCGATGGCGCGCGGCCTGATGACCTACCCGATGGGCGGCGCCGTCGACGGCGCGCGGGGCGACCACGTGCTGCTGGCGCCGCCGTTCATCGCCACCGACGCCGACCTCGACCGCATCGTCGAGCGCCTGGCCGAGGCGGTGGACGCCGCGCTCGCCGCGCACTGAGCGCACTGAGCGCACTGAGCGCACTGAGCGAACGGGCCACGGTCCACTATCCTTCACGTTCCGGCACGAACCGTGCCCCCTTTCTACGGAGAGCGCATCGCATGAACCTCAAGACCACCCTGGCGCTGGCCGCCACGTTCGCCCTGGGCCTATCCGCGGTGCCCGCGGCGGCGCAGCAGAAGTTCCTCACCATCGGCACCGGCGGCGTGACCGGCGTGTACTACGCGGCCGGCGGCGCCATCTGCCGTCTCGTCAACAAGGACCGCGCCAAGCACGGCATCCGCTGCTCGGTGGAGTCGACCGGCGGCTCGGTGTTCAACGTCAACACGATCAAGGCCGGCGAGCTCGACCTGGGCTTCGCGCAGAGCGACGTGCAGTTCAACGCCGCGAAGGGCCAGGCCCAGTTCAAGGACGCCGGCGCCTACGGCGACCTGCGGGCGGTGTTCTCGGTGCACCCCGAGCCGTTCACCGTGCTGGCGCGCAAGGAGGCAGGCGTCAAGGCCTTCACCGACTTCAAGGGCAAGCGCTTCAACGTCGGCAATCCGGGCTCGGGCACGCGCGCGTCGATGGAAGAGCTGCTCGCGGCGATGAGCTGGAAGCCGGCCGACTTCTCGCTCGCCTCCGAGCTGAAGGCCGACGAGCACGGCCCGGCGCTGTGCGACGGCAAGATCGACGGCTTCTTCTATGGCGTGGGCCACCCCAGCGCCAACATCCAGGACCCGACCACGTCGTGCGGCGCGCAGCTGGTGCCCCTGACCGGCCCGGCCGTCGACAAGCTGGTGGCCGACAAGCCCTACTACGCGAAGGTGTCGATCCCGGGCGGCCTCTACCCGAACAACCCGAACCCCACGCCCACCTACGGCGTGCTGGCGACCGTGGTCGCGTCGACCAAGACGCCGGCCGACACCGTCTACCAGGTGGTGAAGGCGGTGTTCGACAACTTCGAGGAGTTCAAGAAGCTGCACCCGGCGCTGGCGCACCTGTCGCCCGAGAACATGGTGAAGAACGGCATCTCGGCGCCGCTGCATGAAGGGGCGGCACGGTTCTATCGTGAGAAGGGCTGGATCAAGTAAGCGATCCGGACACCCTCGGGGGCGAAGCAGGACTTCGCCCCTTTTTTTGTCTTGCGCATCCCGCAGCACGTCCCCCAAGGAGAGCCGCCGATGGCCACCGATCTCGAGAAAGCGCCCGAATCGCTGCAGCAGCTGGTGGCCGAGAACGACACCGGCGCGCGACGCCCCGCGGGCGTGGCGGCCGCGATCCTCTTCACCGTTTCGCTGGGCTGGGCGCTGTTCCAGCTCTGGTACGCGTCGCCCCTGCCCTTCTCGCTGGGGATCGGCATCCTGAACGACACCGAGGCGCGGGCATTGCACCTCGGACTGGCGCTGTTCCTGGCGTTCACCGCCTGGCCCGCGCGGCGGCGCTCGCCGCGCGACCGCGTGCCCCTCACCGACTGGGTGTTCGCGCTCGCCGGCGCGTTCGCCGGCGCCTACCTGCTGCTGTTCTACGCGCAGCTCGCCACGCGGCCGGGGCAGCCGACGCAGATGGACATCGTGGTCGCGTGCACGGGCCTCGTGCTGCTGCTCGAGGCGACGCGGCGCACCGTCGGCTGGCCGATGGCGGCGCTCGCCGGCGTGTTCATCGGTTACGCGATGCTCGGGCCCTGGATGCCCGAGGTGCTGTCGCACAAGGGCGCGAGCCTGAACCGCCTGCTCTCGCACCTGTGGCTCACCACCGAAGGCGTCTACGGCATCGCGCTGGGCGTGTCCACCGGCGCCATCTTCGTCTACGTGCTGTTCGGCACCCTGCTCGACCGTGCCGGCGGCGGCAACTACATGATGCAGGTGAGCTTCGCCGCGCTGGGCCACCTGCGCGGCGGCCCCGCCAAGGTGGCCGTGGTGAGCTCGGCGCTCAACGGCATGATCTCGGGCAGCTCGGTCAGCAACGTGGTCAGCGGCGGCATCTTCACGATCCCGCTGATGAAGAAGGCGGGCTACGGCGGCGTGAAGGCCGGCGCGATCGAGACGATGAGCTCGGTCAACGGCCAGATCATGCCGCCGGTGATGGGCGCCGCCGCGTTCCTGATGGTCGAGTACGTCGGCATCCCGTATTCGGAGATCGTGCGCAACGCGATCCTGCCGGCGACGCTCAGCTACATCGGGCTGCTCTACATCGTGCACCTGGAGGCGCTGAAGCTGGGCATGAACCCGGTCTCGCAGCGGGTGGAGCGCTCGTGGGGCGCGCGCATGCTGCGTCTCGGGGTCGGCCTCTCGGGCACGGCGGTGGTGATCGGTGCGCTGTACTACCTGTTCGTCGCGCTCAAGGCAATGCTGGGCACGGCCGCGCCCTGGGCGATCGGCGCGGTGGTGCTGGTGCTGTACGGGCTGAGCCTGCAGCAGGCCGCGCGCAGCCCCGACCTGCCCGAGGACATCGACATCGACAACCCGGTGGCCCGCGACACCTGGCCGACGGTGCGCGCCGGCCTGCACTTCCTGCTGCCGATCGGCACCCTGATCTGGTGCCTGATGGTCGAGGAGATGTCGCCGGCGCTGTCGGCCTTCTGGGCGATCGCCGTGCTGATCGTGCTGATGCTCACCCAGCGTCCGCTGATCGCGCTGCTGCGCGGACAGCCGGCGCAGGGGGCATGGAACGACGGCGCGCGCGACGTCATCGGCGGGCTCACCGACGGATCGCGCAACATGATCGGCATCGCAGTGGCGACCGCCACGGCCGGCATCATCGTCGGCGGCATCACGCTCACCGGCCTGGGCCTGCGCATGACGGAGTTCGTCGAGTTCGTGTCGGGGGGCAACGTGATCGCGATGCTGCTGTTCATCGCCTTCGTGTGCCTCGTGCTGGGCCTGGGCGTGCCCACCACCGCCAACTACGTGCTGGTGGCCACGCTGATGGCGCCCGTCGTCGTCGAGCTCGGCGCGCAGAGCGGGCTGATCATCCCGCTGATCGCCGTGCACCTGTTCGTCTTCTACTACGGGATCATGGGCGACATCACGCCACCGGTCGGGCTGGCCACCTTCGCCGCCGCCGCGATCTCCGGCGAGGACGCGATCAAGACCGGCATCCAGGGCGCGCTCTATGCGCTGCGCACGGTGGTGCTGCCCTTCATCTGGATCTTCAATCCGCAGCTGCTGCTGCTCGAGATCGACTCGATGGCCGAGGGCGCGGTGGTGATCGCCGCCTGCACGCTGGCGATGCTGGTGTTCTCGGCGCTGACGATGAACTGGTTCCGCGTGCGCCTGAAGGTCTGGGAGTGGGTGCTGCTGGCGATCGCGGTCGCCCTGCTGTTCCGGCCCGACGCGTTCATGGATCGCATCGCGCCCGCCTACCGGGATGCGGAGCCGGCGCAGCTCGTCGACCTGGCGCGCGACGCGCCCGACGGCGGCCGCCTGGTGATGGTGATCTCCGGCACCACGCTCGAAGGCGACGACGTGGTCAAGACCGTGGCGCTGCGCCTGGGCGACCGTCCGGCCGAGGGCACGCCCGACGGCCGCAAGCGCCTGCAGGAGGCGGGCCTCACGGTGGTGAGCCTGGCCGGCCAGGCGCAGATCTCACAGGTGAAGTTCGGCAGCCGTGCGCAGAAGAGCGGCTTCGAGCAGGGCTGGTCGGTGCAGACGCTCAAGCTTCCGGCCGAGCGTGCCAACCCGCACTGGTTCTACCTGCCGGCGCTGGTGCTGGTGGCGCTGGTGTGGTGGTCGCAGGGGCGCCGCATGGCGCCGCGCGCGGCCTGATCACCAGTACGAGCGCACCTGCCGGAACACCCGCGCGATCAGTTCGCGGTCCGACCCGGCGTTGAAGATGCGCGCGCCGCGCGCTTCCCACTGCGCGCGCTCGCGGCGCGCGGCCTCGGGCTCCAGGCTGCCCACGCGCGCCACGTAGGGCACGCCGGCCGCCTCGGCCTTCGCGACGAAGTCCTCGAAGATCGTGTTCAGCGTGGTGCCGTAGCGGTCGCCGTACAGCCCCATCTCGTGCGACAGATCGAAGCGGCCCAGCACGATCGTGTCGATGCCCGGCTCCGCCAGGATGGCGTCGAGGTTGGCCAGCCCCTCCTCGCTCTCGACGAGGATCGTCACCATCACGTTGGCGTTCGACCATTCGATGAAGCGGCGCCAGTCGGCCCCCTGCGCACGGGTCGCGCGGATGGTCGGACAGGCGCCCCGCGTGCCGGCGCTGCCGTCGATGCGGAACTTCACCGCGTCTATCGCCGCCCGCGCCTGCTGCGCCGTGCGCACGTCGGGCACGTACACGCCCATCGCGCCGATCTCGACCGCGCGCCGCAGCCCGGTCGCGCCATGGTCCGGCACCCGCACGATCGGGCAGATGCCGCTGGCCTCCGCTGCCCGGATCATCGTCAGCGTGTCGCCGAAGTCGAGCGCGCCGTGCTCCTGGTCGAGGATCACGTAGTCGTAGCCGGCCGCGGCCGCGATCTCGACGACGTCGGGACTTGCGGTCTGCACGTAGAGGCCGACGATGCTCTGGTCGGCGTCGAGCTTGACCTTCAGCGGATTGGGGCGGGGGAACATGGGTTGTCGTCTCCTGAATCAGTCCAAGATACCAGAGGGGTGACGTGCGCACCGCGCGTCGAACGTCGTACCCTTCGCGGCTGGACAAGACCGCGCGCGGGTGCACGACCCGCCGCGGTGCCCCGAACCCGAACGAGCCTCGACCATGACCGCAGCCGCCCCCGACACCGACCCGCGCCAGCCCTCGATCGGCGCCGTGCGCGACAACCAGCGCCTCGACGAGGCCGCGCTGAACACCTGGTTCCGCGCCCACGTGGCCGACCCGGCCGAGCCGCTGGTGCTGAGCCAGTTCAACCGCGGTGCGTCGAACCCGACCTACCTGATCACCGCCGGCACGCAGCGCTGGGTGCTGCGCAAGAAGCCGCCGGGCACGCTGCTGCCCAGCGCGCACCAGGTCGATCGCGAGTACCGCGTGATGTCGGCGCTGGGCGGCATCGGCTTTCCGGTGCCGCGCATGCGCGCGCTGTGCGAGGACGCGTCCGTGATCGGCACGGCCTTCTACGTGATGGACTTCCTGGAGGGCCGCATCTTCCGCAACGCGCGGCTGCCCGGCATGCAGCCCGCCGAGCGCGCCGCGATCTACGACGACCTCAACGCCACGCTCGCGCGCCTGCACCAGGTCGATTTCGCCGCGATCGGGCTGGCCGACTACGGCCGGCCGGGCAACTACTTCCAGCGCCAGATCGACCGCTGGATCAAGCAGTACCGCGGCGCCGAGACCGAGACCATTCCCGCGATGGAGCGGCTGATCGCAGAGCTGCCCGCACGCATTCCCGTCAGCGACGAGGTGAGCATCGCGCACGGCGACTATCGCCTCGAGAACGTGATGTTCCATCCGACCGAGCCGCGCATCATCGCGGTGCTCGACTGGGAGCTGTCCACGCTCGGCCATCCGCTGGCCGACGTCGCCTACGGCTGCATCCTCTACCACTCCACCTCGGAGAGCTGGGGCACGCTCGAGGGCATCGACCCGAAGGCGGCGGGCATCCCGACCGAGGACGAATACGTGGCCGCGTACTGCCGTCGCACCGGACGCGCGTCGATCCCCGACTTCAACGTCTACCTGGCGTTCTCGATGTTCCGGCTCGCCGCCATCGGCCAGGGCGTCTACAAGCGCAACCTGATCGGCATCGGCAACGCCCCCGCGTCCGGCGACAACGCGAACACCAAGCACCTGGCCGCGACGGCCTGCACGATCCTGGACCGCTAGCCGCGCCCCGATCCTGGACCGCCAGCCGCTCGCCGATCCGCGATCGGTCGCTGCGCTGCGAGCCCGGACCGGTCGCCGCTCAGCGCCCCTCGAACTTCGGCGGGCGCTTCTCGCGGAACGCCCGCGCGCCCTCGCGGGCGTCCTCGCTGCCGGCGATCGCGTCGAGCATCTGGCGGTGCGGGTAGTAGTCGGCCATCGGATTGCGCGGCAGCGTCTCCAGCGCCAGGTGCTTGATCGCCCGCACCACCATCGGGGCGTTCGCGGCGATGCGCTGCGCCAGCGCGAACGCCGCCTGCACGTGCTCGCCGGGCGCGCTGATCGCGTTGACGAAACCGATCTCGCAGGCGCGCTGCGCGCTCATCGGATCACCGGTCAGCGTCCACTCGAGACCGACCTTGTAGGGCATGCGCGCGGGAAACCCGCCCATCACGCCGGCGAACAGGCCGACCTTGGCTTCGGGATAGATGAAGCGCGCGTCGGGCGTGCACACCGCCAGGTCGGACTGCATGACCATCGCCGCACCGCCGCCGGCGGCCACGCCGGCCACGGCCGCGATGATCGGCTTGTCGCACGGCACCGCCAGGTTCGGATACGCCAGCCAGGTGTCGCGCGGCGGCGCGTTCAGGTCGACGCCGGCGCAGAAGGCCTGCTCGCCCGCGCCGGTGACGATCGCCACGCGTTCGTCGCTGTCGGCAAAGCGCCGCCACGCCGCGTGCAGGCCCTGCACGGCGGCCTCGTCGAGGCTGTTGCGTTTGTCGGGACGGTCGATCGTGATGAGGGCGATGCCGTCACGGGTTTCGTATCGGATGGGGTTCATGAGGGGTCCAGGTGTGTTCGGGCTGCGGGGCTGCGCTGGGGGCCCGGACTGCGGTGCCACGCCGGGGTCCGGGCCATACGACCGGCGCAGCGATGCGTCATCCCAGGCTCACGGCCCCGTACCAGACGCCGACGGCGATCAGCATCACCGCCACCACCCGCTTCAGGCCGTGCCCCGACAGCCGCCGCGACACCGCTGCGCCGGCCAGGATACCCGCCAGCAGCAGGGCCGACAGGAGCGCGGCCAGCGGATAGTCGATCCGGCCGGCGACCGCGTGGATCACCGTGGCGCTCAGCGAGATCGGCACCTGCACGACCAGCGCCAGCGCCACCGCGCGGTGCGCAGGCGTGCGCAGGGCCAGCAGGATGGGCAGCAGCAGCACGGGCCCGCCGGTGCCCGAGAGGGCCGATCCGACGCCGACGAGCACGCCCAGTGCCGCGAGCGTGCGCGGCGACGGCAGGCGGTCCGCCCCGGGCGCATGTGCGGACACCCAGGCGTGCACGCCGGACATCAGCGCCAGCGCCGCGATGAAGCCGCGCACCAGCTCGGGCGCGATGAACACCACGGTCAGCGAACCGGTGACGGCGCCGAGGCCGGCGCTCGCGGCCAGCGGTGCGGCGGTCGAGACGGGCACCGGCGCGCGCCGCAGATGCAGCACCGTGGCGAACGTGCCGGCGCACAGGAAGGCGAGCATCGACGCCGCGATCGCCCGCTCGAGCGGCACCTGCGCCCACTCGGTGAGCGCCGGCACCAGCAGCACGCCGCCGACGCCGGTCATGCCGATCAGCACGCCGGCGATCGCCGCGACCGCCGCCACGACGGCGAAGATCATGGGGCCGACGCGCCGTCGTGCGGGTGCGGCCGCGTGCGCGTCACGCCGGTCGCGCGCAGGTCAGGCCGGGCGCACGCGGGTGACGGGCACGCGGGCCGCGGATCGCGGGTCCTGCCCAGGTCACGCCTTCGGCATGCGGTGCAGCGCGCAGATCTTGTTGCCGTCCGGGTCGCGCAGGTACGCCAGGTACAGGTTGCCCGCCGCACCCTCGCGCACGCCCGGGGGGTCCTCGATGCTGACGCCGCCGTTGGCCACGCCGGCCGCGTGCCAGGCGTCGACCTGGGCCGGATTCGCGCAGGCGAAGCCCAGGGTGCTGCCGTTGCCGACGGTGGCCGGCTTGCCGTCGATCGGCAGCGACACCGAGAAGACGCCGGTGGGCGTGCGCCAGAACGCACGGTGGCGGTCGACGACACCGGCCGGAATGCCGAGGGTGCCGAGGACGGCGTCGTAGAACTTGCGGGCGCGGTCGAGGTCGTTGGTGCCGACCATCACGTGCGAGAACATGGGTGGGTCTCCGTTGTCGTTGGGTGCCGCTCAGGCGGGGCGAAGCGCCCCCGCCGCGACCCCATGCCGCAGCGTGCCTGCGCGGCGATCTTAGCGTGCACCCGCCGGCCCCGGGGTCGGCAGGGATGTCGTTCGCAGGCAGAATGCACGGACCGCACCGGGCCCGGCGGCGGCCGTGTCTCGGGCCAGCCGGACTTCCGGCCGGCCGAACCCCCGACCGGCTGCGCCCGCCACCGGCCGCCCCGCGACCGGCCGCATCCATCCCCAGGGAGCCTCCGCATGCAGCGCATCCACTTCAACGAGGTCGTCACGCGCGACGGCTTCCAGATCGAACCCGCGTTCGTGCCGACCGACGACAAGGTCGCGCTGATCGATGCGCTGAGCCAGTGCGGCTACGCCAAGATCGAGGTGACCTCGTTCACCTCGGCCAAGGCCATCCCGATGCTGCGCGACGCCGAAGCGGTGATGGGCCGCATCCGGCGCGTGCCCGGCGTCGAGTACACGGTGCTGGTGCCCAACGTGCGCGGCGCCGAGCGCGCGCTCGAGTGCCGGGCCGACGAGCTCAACCTGGTGATGTCGACCTCCGAGACCCACAATCTCGCCAACCTGCGCATGCCGCGCGAGAAGAGCTTCGCGGGCCTGTCCGACGTGATCGCCCTGGCAGCCGGCCAGGTGCCGGTCAACGTGTCGCTGTCGACCAGTTTCGGCTGCCCGATGGAAGGCGACGTGCCGCTCGACGAGGTGCTGCGCTGGGCCGACCGCTTCGCCGCGCAGGGCGTGCGCGGCCTGACGCTCTGCGACACCACCGGCATGGCCCACCCGGCGCAGGTCGCGCGCATGGCGCAGGCACTGCGCGCGCGCTTCGACGCGCTGCAGTTCACCTTCCACTTCCACAACACGCGCGGCATGGGGCTGGCCAACCTGCTGGCGGCCGTGCAGGCGGGCATCGACCGTTACGACGGCTCGCTGGGCGGACTGGGCGGCTGCCCCTATGCGCCGGGCGCCAGCGGCAACATCAGCAGCGAGGACGCGATCCACATGCTGCAGGCGATGGGCTACGACACCGGCATCGACCTCGACCGCCTGCTGGCCGTCGCGCGCCGGCTGCCGCAGGTGGTCGGACACGACGTGCCCGGGCAGGTGGCGAAGGCCGGCCGCATCACGGACCTGCGTCCGGCGCCGGCGTCGGTGGCGGAGCTGCGGGGGGCGAACGTATGAGGACGCACGCGCCCGGCAGGTGACGCGTCAGATGCCGAACACCTTCAGGACGTAGTCGGTCAGCCGGCCATAGTCGCGCCGGCCGCCGGCAGCGTTCGAGGACTCGCCGGGACGCGTCTGATACACGTATTCGCCCGCGTTCTCCGAGAACCGGTCATGCATCAGGGGCTGCTTTCCGCGCAGGTAGGCGAAGAACGTCTCGCTGCGTACGGAGTGGAACGCGAGATTCCCGTTGAAGCCGATGACCGTGTCCCGGTTCACCGCCCGGCTCGATGTCGCCGGCTCGATCTTGACCCCGCGACTGCCCTCCAGGATCAGTTGCACCGGGCCATGAAAGAGCACGTGACGCAGCCTCATCGTCAACCATGCGTGCAGGCTCGACAAGCGCCACTGGACCGTCACGCGCAACGGCCGCGTGCGCGTCTGCACGACGCCGACGATATGCCGGGGCAGGCAAGCAAGTGCGGTGCCCTCCGGCACGTCCACGACGGCAAGCTCGCCCATTTCGAGACGACGTGCCGCCAGGTTCACCTGCACCGGCGCAGCAACCCGAACCCATGTGAGCCCGTACAACTGCGCGGTCAAGCTCGTCAGCGGGTGACGCGCGTCCAGAACCCAGCGCGTGCGGACGTCGGCGGCAGTCGGCACGCTCGTCAGGTATTCCGGCTGAACCAGCAGTTCCCGCGTCTCGTCCAGCCGGATGCTGCACGAAGCATCCGACGATGCCGACACACCCGATGCCTCCCCGGCCAGCGCAAGGCCTCGCGACGAAGCGGGCACGATCGGCGCGGCGCGGGCTGCCGAAGGAAGGCGCGCGAACACGTAGAACGCGAGTACTTTCAGACCGATGGGAACCAGCAGCGCGGCCGCCAGAATGCCGAGCGCCTGCGGAAGTGCGCCGGGGACGTCCTGCACAAAGGACTTGACGGCGGCGATGGCCTCGCCGGTCGCGTCGCTCTGCTTCGCCTCGAGTTCGGCAATCCGGATGCGCATGCGTCGGACGGTGTCGGTATCGCCGACGTCGATCTGCGCGAGGTTCAAGCTCGGTGCAAGTCCCGGGGTGCCCGCCTTGGCCAGGTCTGCCACACCGTTCTGATAGCGGCTATGCGCGGCTTGATTCTCGTCATAGCGCTGCTTCCGCTCAATCTCGAGTGCATCGCGCTTCGCAAGCAGTTGCTTCTCTACTTGCTCCCAATACTTTCGCTCATCGGAGTACGGATTCCATGCCTGGTGGACGGGCAAGGAGTCCCGAGCCTTCTTTGCCTTGCTGAGATCCTCCTTGTTGGCAGCCTGCGACGCCTCGATGCCCTTCAGCGCGGCAAACGCCCTCACATGATCCTGGCGAAGCCGCTCGAGTTGAGCCTTCGAGGTCACACGGAGCTCCAGCTTCCTGCGATAGGCGAGCAGCGCCTCGAGGAAGTCACGCTCGCGCAAGAGCACGGCCCGGTTCACTTCCATCTGCATCCGATGGCCGAGCGCGTCCGTGTCCACCTTGACCCCTCCCCATCCGATCTTCACGACGTCGGGCACGGGGGTCGCATCGATGCGGCCGATCTCCTGACGAGTCTCGACCAGGCGTGCCTCCACCCGATCGATCGACGATTTCTCCAGCGCGCGGGCGCGCGCCTGCGCCTGCTGCATTGCGGCTTCCAGAAACGTGGCCGCGGCACGGTCCATCTCCCGAAGCTGCACGATCGCGTGCGCGCGCTGATCGTAGGCGTCCACCTGCGCACGAATCCAGCGATAGGCGGGTGGCGCGACGAGGATGCCGACGAGGATCAGGACCAGAAGCACGGACTGACTGACGACGAAGGAGACGGCGGTTCTCAGGAGGGCCATGGGCGTGTCGCGGCGCCCGGAAGCGCGGGAGGATCGGATGCTGGATGATACGCACATCAGCGCGATGTTTGGCGCGTGCGGTTGCACCCGTCAGGAATCGCGGCCCGGCCGATCGAGCGCGCCGGACTGGGCGAATTCGACGGCATCCAGGACAAGGAGCAAGGAATGACCGGACGGCTGGCGGGAAAGGTCGCGATCGTGGTGGGCGCCGGCTCCATCGGGCGCGAGGTCAGCAACGGCGCGGCGTGCGCGATGGTGTTCTCCCGCGAAGGGGCGCGCGTGCTGTGCGCGGACCGCGTACCCGAGGCGGCGCAGGACACGGTCGCGCGCATCGAGGCCGAAGGCGGGGTGGCCAGCGCGTTCGAAGCCGACGTGCGCAACGCCGCGCAGATCAAGGCGATGGTGCAGGCGTGCCTCGAGCGCTACGGACGCATCGACGTGCTGCATCACAACGTGGGCGTCGAGGAGCTCGGCGAGCTGATCGAGGTGACCGAGGAGTCGTGGGACCGCGTGCTCGCGATCAACCTCAAGGGTCCGATGCTCACCGCACGCGAGGTCGTGCCGCACATGATCGCGCAGGGGGGCGGCGCGATCATCAACATCTCGTCGATCGCCAGCCATCTGTGGAGTCCGACGCAGTACCTGTCCTACAGCACGTCGAAGGCCGCGCTGAACCACATGACGCGGATCGTCGCGCGCCAGTACGCGAAACACCAGGTGCGCTGCAACGTCATCGTGCCGGGGCTGATCGACACGCCGCATGCGGCCGCCCTGTACGCCAGCGAGGAAGAGGCGGCCAAGGGCCGCGAGCAGCGCGCGCGACGCTGTCCGATGGGCCGACAGGGCACACCCTGGGACATCGCCGGCGCGGCCCTGTACCTGGCCTCCGACGACGCGCGCTACGTGACCGGCATCGAGCTGGTCGTCGACGGCGGCGTGTCGCTGTAGCGCCCCGCCGGCGCCACCTGCGCCTCCTCTGCCAGCGCCGCCTGCAGCATCTCGATGAAGACGCGGGTCTTCGCGGGCATCAGCCTGCGCCCCGGGAAGACCGCAAACGCGGTCTGAGGCGGCAGGCACCACTCGGGCAGCACCCGCGTCAACAGGCCGCGCCGCACGTCGGCCTGCGTGAAGTGGTCCGGCACGGCTGCGATGCCCGCACCGCCGCGCGCCAGGCGGATCAGGAACTCCGGCGAATTGGCGGTGAGGCGGCCGGGCGGCACGCCTTCCCAGCGCTCGTCGCCGCGGCTGAGCCGCCACGCGACGGGCTCGCCGTTGCCGCCCAGCAGCCGGATCGCGTGATGCGCGGCCAGGTCCTGCGGCGTCGCGGGCCGTCCGGACGCGGCGAGATAGGCGGGCGACGCATACAACCCGCTGGTGAACACCCGCAGTGCACGCGCCGCCAGCAGGCCGTCGTCGGCCAGCGGGCCCATGCGCACCGCCAGGTCGAAGCCTTCGCCCAGCAGATCCACCCGGCGCGGCGACAGGTCGAGTTCCAGCGCAATGCCCGGATGCAGCGACACGAAGGCCGCGATCGCGTCGCCGAGCAGCAGGTTGGCGAAGTCGCTCGGCATCGACACCCGCAGCCGGCCGCCGGGTGCCGCGCGACGCCGTTCGCTCAGCGCGGCGACGGCGTCGACCTCGGCGGCCACCTGACGGGCGTGCTCGAGCAGCTGCAGCCCGAACTCCGTCAGTGTCTGGCGTCGCGTGGTCCGCAGCAGCAGCCGCTCGCCGAGCCGCTGCTCCAGCGCGGACAGCCGTCGCGAGACCGTCGACTTGGGCAGGCCGATACGCTCGGCCGCACGGCTGAAGCTGCCGAGCTCGGCCACGCGGGCGAAGATCAGCAGGTCGTTGGGATCGATGGGGTGTGCTGATTGTTCCACCATGGGAACAATCATATCCAGAATCGGGAATTCTCAGCCGGATTCATGCGCTTTACAGTACGTCCATCCCACCCAACACCGAGGACAAAACGCCATGAACATCCTGCAGATCAACGCCAGCGCCCGCCGTGAAGGCGCCCACTCCACCCGTCTGGCCGATGCCGTCGTCGCCCGTCTGAAGGCGGCCCATCCGGACGCCCGTCACACGCTGCGCGACCTGGCCGCCACGCCGCATCCGACGCTGGACGAGGCCGCCCTGGGCGCCCTGTTCACCGCGCCGGACCAGCGCACGGCCGAGCAG
>JAKOZZ010000234.1 GCA_029779755.1 Pseudomonadota bacterium | reverse complement strand
TGCTGCGGGCCAGCGTCGACCAGTTCGTGCTCGTCGACGGCGGCCGCGCCGACGCCTTCGATGGCGACCTCGACGACTATCTCGCGTGGCTGCAGAAGGGCGGCGGCACCCAGCGCGCGCACGCAGGCCCCGGCGCGGGCGGCACGGGCGGTGCGCACGGCGCGCATGGTTCGAGCGGCGCCGGTGGCGCGGCGTCGGCGCGCGCGTCGTCCGCGGCGGGCGGTGGCGCCGGTGCGTCCCCCCGGATCGACCGCCGCGAGGAGCGTCGCCTCGAAGCGCAGCGCCGGCAGCAGCTGACCCTGCGCCTGAAGCCGCTCGACGATGCGCTCCGCAAGATCGAGCAGCGTCTGCCCCAGATCGAGCGCCGCCTCGCCGACATCGACGCCGAAATGAACAATCCCCTGCTCTACCGCGACAACCAGCGGGCGATCGAGCTGTCGCGCGAGCGGGCCGCGCTCGTCCGGGAACGCGACGACCACGAGACTCGCTGGCTCGAACTCGGCGAAACCCGCGAGCGCCTCCAGCAGGCCGCCGACGACCCGGAGCACGTCGCGAGCCGCTGACGGCGCGCGCCGGCGATGCCGCGTGCCCTTCCGGCGCCCGGCGGCAGGCGGCAGGCGGCCCGCGTCCAGCGGCGGGCGGCGGGCGGCAGGCGCGATTCCAGTCGACGAAACCGAGCCGCGCAGGCAGCGCATGCGCCATGTCCGGCACCACGCCGAACGCGTCGCAAAGTCATTTCGCGCTTAGCAACCACAATGCTTCGGATCAAGCATTCGACCGGCCGCACAGCGCCCCTGACGAACGTGTGCAGACGGTTGCCGTCGGATCGCTGCGGCAGCGCGCCGGCGCTTGCATGCGCGCACCCGACCGCAGTCCCCGAAATCGTCGGATGCGACGTCCCGTCCGGCGGTCCGGGTGCCGTATCGTCCATTACAATCACCGGGAAACCGAGTACATCAGGATACGGAGGAACACCACTTGAGCGGGTCACCTTTCAAACGCGTGGGCGTCGTCGGCGCCGGTGCCATGGGACGCGGCATCGTCCAGCTCTATGCCCAGGCCGGTTGCGACACGGTGCTGTTCGACACCCAGCCCGCCGCCGTGACGGCCGCCCTCGACAGTCTGCGCGACACCTTCGGCAAGCTCGCCGAGAAGGGCCGCATGACGCCCGAGGGCGCCGCGGCGGCGATGGCCCGCATCACGCCGGTCGACGCCCTGCAGGGCTTCGCCGACTGCGACCTCGTCATCGAGGCCATCATCGAACGGCTCGACGTCAAGCGTGACCTGTTCATGCTGCTCGAGTCGATCGTCGCGCCCGACGCCGTGCTCGTCAGCAACACCTCGTCGCTGTCGATCACCGCCATCGCGGCGGCGTGCAACCGGCCCGAGCGCATCGCCGGCTACCACTTCTTCAACCCGGTCCCGCTGATGAAGGTCGTCGAGGTCGTGCGCGGCGCCCGCACCGCCCAGGACCCGATCGACCGGCTGGTCGCGCTGGCCCGCATGGCCGGCCACGCGCCGGTGGTCTGCCAGGACACGCCGGGCTTCATCGTGAACCACGCCGGGCGTGCCTTCGGCCCCGAGTCGCTGAAAGCGCTGCACGAGGGCGTCGCCGACGTCCCGACCATCGACCGCATCCTGCGCGAACAGGTCGACTTCCGCGGCGCCGCGTTCAAGCTCGGCCCGTTCGAGCTGATGGACCTCACCGGTCTCGACGTGTCGCATCCGGTGATGGAGTCCATCTACCACCAGTACTACGAGGAGGCTCGCTATCGCCCGTCGGTGATCGGCGCGCAGCGCGTGTCGGCCGGCCTGTTCGGACGCAAGACCCGCGAGGGCTTCTACCGCTACGAGGCGGGCGTGCAGCAGAGTCCCGTCGAGCCCCCGGCCCCGGCCGCCACGCCCGGCACCCCGGTGTGGATCGCGCCCGGCGAGGCGCGGGCAGCCCTGTGCGCACTGGTCGAGGCGCTGGGCGGGCGCGTCGACGACGGTGCCGTCGCGGCTCCCGACTCGATCATCCTCGTCGCCCCGCTGGGGCTGGACGCCACCACCGCGTCCATCGGCCTCGACGCCCGGCGGGTGGTCGCCATCGACACGCTGTTCCCGTTCGCGGCGCGGGCCTGCAAGCGCCGCACGATCATGTTCACCCCGGCCACGACGCCGCAGGTGCGCGCCACCGCGCACGGGCTGTTCGCGGCCGACGGCGCGCGCGTCAGCCTGCTCAACGACAGCGCCGGCTTCATCGCACAGCGCGTCGTCGCGATGATCGTCTGCATCGCCGGCGAGATCGCCCAGCAGCGCGTCGCGTCGCCCGCCGACATCGACACCGCGGTGCGCCTCGGCCTCGGCTACCCGATGGGCCCCCTGGCCATGGGCGACCACCTCGGCCCGCGTCGCGTCGTCCAGGTGCTCGAAGGCATGCTCGCCGTCACCGGCGATCCGCGCTACCGCCCCGGCCTGTGGCTGAGCCGCCGCGCCAAGCTCGGTCTGTCGCTGCTGCAGGGCGACGACGGCGTGGCGCCGTGAATCTGCCGTCCGTCCCAGCCGCGCCCCCGCATGCCCCATCGCCCCATTCCATCGCTCCACCTTCTGAATTCCCGGAGGCCTCTTGACTGACCAGACCCAGCTCTACACCGGCACGATGGCGGTGCCGGAGCGCCATCTCTTCGATGTCGCCGCCCTCGAGGCCTATCTCAAGGATCGGCTGCCCGACTTCCGCGGCCCGCTGCGCGTCGAACTCTTCAAGGGCGGGCAGTCGAATCCCACGTACAAGCTGATCACCGAGAAGCGCACCTGGGCCATGCGCGCCAAGCCGGGCCCGGTCGCCAAGCTGCTGCCGTCGGCGCATGCGATCGAGCGCGAGTACCGCGTGCTGAGCGCACTGGGCAAGACCGACGTGCCGGTGCCGGCCGTCTACTGCCTGTGCGAGGACGAGTCGATCATCGGCCGCATGTTCTACGTGATGGAGTTCGTCGAAGGCCGCGTGCTGTGGGACCAGAGCATGCCCGGCATGAGCAACGCCGAGCGCGGCGCCATGTACGACGAGATGAACCGCGTGATCGCCGCGCTGCACTCGGTCGATCACGTCGCGCTGGGCCTCGCCGACTTCGGCAAGCCCGGCAACTACTTCGCCCGGCAGATCAGCCGCTGGACCAAGCAGTATCAGATCTCCGAGACCGAGAAGATCCCCGAGATGGACCAGCTGATCGAATGGCTGCCCAAGCACATCCCGGAGAGCGACGAGACCTCGATCGTGCACGGCGACTTCCGGCTCGACAACATGATCTTCGACCGCACCCAGCCGCGCGTGCTCGCGATCCTCGACTGGGAGCTGTCCACGCTGGGCCACCCGCTCGCCGACTTCTCCTACCACTGCATGAGCTGGTACATCCCCCAGGAGCAGTTCCGCGGCATCGGCGGCCTCGACCACGCCGCCATGGGCATCCCCACCTGGGACCAGTACGTCGGCATGTACTGCCGCCGCACCGGGCGCGACCCGGCCCAGGTGCTCGAGCACTGGGATTTCTATCTGGCCTACAACATGTTCCGGCTGGCCGCGATCATTCAGGGCATCGTCAAGCGGGTGGCCGACGGCACCGCGGCGAATGCCCAGGCGGCCGAACGCGCCGATCGCGTCCGCCCGCTCGCGATGCGCGGCTGGTCGTTCGCCGAAAAGCTGCGCTGAGCGGACGGCGGCATCGAACGGACGGCCGCATCGATCGGACGGCCACGCCGAATCCGGCCGGGCACACGCAAAGGCACGTGACCGGCCGGACGGCATCGCATCAGGAGTGTTCCGGCACCACCGCTTTACCCACGACGACCACACAACCTCAAGGAGAGGCTCATGGATTTCGAATATTCACCCCGCGTGAAGGAAATGCAGGCGCGGCTGATCGCCTTCATGGACGAGCACATCTATCCGAACGAGCAGCGCCACCACGAGGAGGTCGAGGCGAACCGCCGCGCGGGCAACCAGTGGGTGCCCGTGAAAGTCGTCGAGGAACTGAAGCCGAAGGCCCGTGCCGCCGGACTCTGGAACCTGTTCCTGCCGCATTCCGAACGTGTGCCCGAAGGGCTGTCCAACCTGGACTACGCGCCGCTGTGCGAGATCATGGGCCGCGTCTCCTGGAGCGCCGAGGTGTTCAACTGCTCGGCGCCCGACACCGGCAACATGGAGACGCTCGAGCGCTATGCCAGCGAGCCGATCAAGCGGCAGTGGCTCGACCCGCTGCTGCGCGGCGAGATCCGTTCGGCCTTCGCGATGACCGAACCCGACGTCGCATCGTCGGACGCGACCAACATCCAGTCGCGCATCGAACGCAAGGGCGATCAGTACGTGATCAACGGCCGCAAGTGGTGGACCTCCGGTGCCGCCGACCCGCGCTGCAAGATCTTCATCTTCATGGGCAAGACCAATCCGGACGCCGGCCGGCACGAGCAGCAGTCGATGATCGCGGTGCCCGCCGACACCCCGGGGATCACCATCGTGCGCCCGCTGAGCGTCTTCGGCTACGACGACGCACCGCACGGCCATGCCGAGGTGATCTTCAAGGACGTGAAGGTGCCGGTCGAGAACATCCTGCTCGGTGAAGGCCGCGGCTTCGAGATCGCGCAGGGCCGCCTCGGTCCGGGCCGCATCCACCACTGCATGCGCACGATCGGCGTCGCGGAGCGCGCGCTCGAGCTGATGTGCAAGCGGCTGTCGTCGCGCGTCGCGTTCGGCAAGGTGATCGCCTCGCAGAGCGTCTGGCACGAGCGCATCGCCCAGGCCCGCATCATGATCGACCAGGTCCGTCTGCTGACGCTGAAGGCCGCCTACATGATGGACACGGTCGGCAACAAGATCGCGCGCACCGAGATCGCGATGATCAAGGTGGCGGCACCGAACGTGGCCTGCCAGATCGTCGACTGGGCGATCCAGGCACACGGTGCGGGCGGGGTCTGCGGTGACTTCCCGCTGGCGTCGATGTACGCGCACCAGCGCACCCTGCGCCTGGCCGACGGCCCGGACGAGGTGCACCGCAACGCGATCGCCAAGCTGGAGCTCGCCAAGTACCTGACGATCCCGGGCGCCGGCGACATGCCGATCACGCGCGGATCCTGACGGCCCAAGCGCGCGCAGCGCGCGACGTGGCATGCACTGCGGGGGCAGGTGGCGACACCTGCCCCCGATCCGTTGATGCCGAACGCACGCAGAAACGACGCAGCGCCGACGCAGCACAACCCTGATCGCCTCCCGAGAACCGACCGCCCATGGATTCGCGCCGCGCCCGCCTCGATCTCACGGCCGTTCTGCTCACGCTCGTGTGCTGCATGATCTGGGGTCTGAACCAGGTCGTCGTCAAGGTCACCCTGCCCCACGTGCCGCCGCTGCTGCAGGCCGGATTGCGTTCACTGATCGCGGCGGTCCTGGTGTTCGCGTATGCCCGCTGGCGGCGCATTCCGCTGCTGACGCGCGACGGCACCCGCTGGCCGGGGTTCTGGGCCGGCGCCCTGTTCGCCGCCGAGTTCGTCGTGCTGTACATCGGCCTGCAGTACACGACCGCCTCGCGCCTGATCGTGTTCCTGTACCTGGCGCCGTTCGTCGTGGCCGTGGGCATGCCGTTCATCAGCGCCTCCGAGAAGCTGACGCCGCTGCAGACCACGGGCCTCGTCGCCGCATTCCTGGCGCTGGCGTACGCGTTCCAGGAGGGCTTCGGCACGACCGGGGCACGTCAGTGGCTGGGCGACCTGCTGTCGATCGCCGCCGGCCTGTTCTGGGGGCTGACCACGCTCGTGCTGCGCGCAACCACGCTCAGCACGCAGCCGGCCGAGCGCACGCTGTTCTACCAGCTCGCCGTGTCGGCGCCGATCCTGCTGGCCGGCGCCCTGCTCACGGGAGAGGCGCTGCCCGCACCGAGCGCGGTCGCGATCGGCTCGATGCTGTTCCAGTCGGTGCTCGTGGCCTTCGCCAGCTTCCTGGTCTGGTTCTGGCTGCTGCGCCACTATCCGGCGACGCGCGTGTCCGCCTTCACGTTCCTGACCCCGGTGTTCGGGCTCGTCTTCGGTGCGGCGCTGCTGGGTGAAGCGGTGAGTGACCGGCTGATCGTTGCCCTGATCGGCGTCGCGATCGGGATCTGGCTGGTGAATCGGCGATGAGCCGGCGGTGATTCAGCGCTGAGCTGCCGGTGCACCGGCGCCTGGTCAGGGCCGGGTCTGCTGCAGGCGCGAACGCAGCCACCCGCACGATCGGCGCCCGGCCCGCGCGCGGGTCACTGCAGGGGCCCGGACGGCGCCTTCGGCATGGGGAACGACATCACCTCGATGCCTTCGTCGGCGAGCTCGGCCGCTTCACGGGGCGTGGCAACGCCGCGGATCGCGCGTTCGGGCGCCTCCTGGTAGTGGATGCGCCGGGCCTCGACGGCAAAGCGCTCGCCCACGTCCTCGGTGTTGGCACGAATGAAGTTGGCCATCTTGAGCCACAGCGCCTGCACCTGTTCCGGAGTGGGGGTGGGCGTGGGCGTGGCGGAGGCCCCCGTCTTCGCCTGCGGCGCACCGGTCTGCCCGCTCGAGGACAGGTTCAGCCGCGGCGCGGAAGGCATCTTGCGCACGGCGCGATCACCGCACACCGGACACTCGAGCAGCCCGCGTGCACACTGGGTGTCGTAGTCCTCTGCGGAACCGAACCACCCTTCGAAGGTGTGTTCGCTCGAGCATGCCAAGTTGAAGACTTTCATCTGCGATGCGTGGTCGGTGGATGTGTACCGGCGCCGTGTCCGGGCGGCGCGCCGATCGCGCGCGTTGAAGCCCGACGCGTTGTCTCGCGCATCCGGAAGGTGCGGACGATTGTATCGGCTTTCAAGCGGGGCCGACTGCTACACTGCCAGCCGCCCGGCGACGACCGGCGCGCCGTGCAGGTCCCCGACGCCATGAAAGAACCCGAACTCCTCCCGATCGACGCTGCGATCGAACGCATCGACCGCTTCGACGCCATCATCGATGCGCGCAGCCCCTCCGAGTTCGCCGAAGACCACCTGCCCGGCGCGCGGAGCATGCCGGTGCTCGACGACGCGCAGCGCGCGCGCGTCGGCACCCTGTACAAGCAGCAGGGTGCGTTCGAAGCCAAGCGCATCGGTGCCGCCCTGGTGTCGCGCAACATCGCCGACCTGCTCGACGGCCCGCTCGCCGATGCACCCCGCCATTGGCAGGCACTGGTGTACTGCTGGCGCGGCGGAAACCGCTCCGGTGCGCTCGCCACCGTGCTCGCACGGATCGGCTGGCGCATCAGCCTGGTCGAAGGCGGCTATCGCGCGTTCCGCAGGCACGTCGTCGTCGACCTCGCCCATTGGCCGGCACGCCACCGGTTCATGGTGCTGGCCGGACGTACCGGCAGCGGCAAGAGTCTGCTGCTCGAAGAACTCGCACGCCAGGGCGCTCAGGTGCTCGACCTCGAGCAGCTTGCGCAGCATCGGGGGTCGGTGCTCGGACATCTGCCGCACGCCCCGGGACAGCCGTCCCAGAAGCGCTTCGAGACGCTGCTGTGGGACCGGTTGCGCCGACTCGACCCGGCACGGCCCATCCTCGTGGAGTCCGAAAGCCGCAAGATCGGCCAGTGCCAGGTGCCGGAGGCGCTGATCCTCGCGATGCGCGCGTCCCCCTGCGTCGTGGTCGAGGCATCGGATGCGGTGCGCAGCACCTTGCTGCTGCGCGAATACCGCCATTTCGTCGAAGATCCCGAACGGCTGCGGGAACGGCTGCAGGCGCTGCATGCACTGCACGGCGCCGAACGCATCGCGGGCTGGATGTCCCTCGCGCGCGCCGGCGATTGGGACACGTTCGTGCGCACGCTGCTGCACGAGCATTACGACCCGGCCTACGACCGCTCGATGAAGCGCAACTACGCCCGAGTGGAGCAGGCGCACCACGTATCGCTCGAAGGGATCGACGATGCCGC
>JAKOZZ010000099.1 GCA_029779755.1 Pseudomonadota bacterium | reverse complement strand
GATAGCGCAGGTGCAGCCGCACGTCGACGAAGCGCAGCCGCAGGCTGGCGACGAGGATCGCCGCGACCGGCACCAGCAACACCGGGTGGCCGGTGGTGCGCAGGCGCGTGCGGATCAGCGCGCGCTCGTTGCGGCAGAACAGGCGCTCCACGCGCGCCAGCGCGATCGGGTTCACGTTCCAGGTGTCGCCGCTCACGTAGGTGACGTGCTCCACCGTCAGGTCGTGCGGCGCATGGAAGCGGTGGTACATCGCCGACGTCAGCCGCAGCGTCACGTAGCAGGCGTCGCGATACGTGGCCGCCAGCGACGCGTCGCCGCCGAACAGCTCGGTCAGGGTGTACGGAAAGCCCTTGGCCTGCAGCACCTCGCCGTCGCGCACGCGACCGCACGCCCCCACGATCGCGTCGCACGGGCTTGCGAGCACCTCGGGGTCGGGGTCGAACGGGCGTGCCCCGTCGACCAGCGCGCGGGTGAAGCAGTCGTGCAGGCTGCGGAAACGGGTGTCCCGCGCGTCGCTGAGGTCGAGGTCGGTGAAGAGCTTCCACACCGCGATCGACACGTCGCGCACCAGCGGCTGCTCGATGCGGCTGAACCAGCCGAAGAAGCGCGTCGCCGCGATGCGCGGGATGCGATTCGTGAGCAGGAAGTTCAGGTCCTCGTTCAGCGCGAGTGCGCGCACCACGCGCCGTACGGGACCGGCGGGAGGCTCGGCCCCGAAGCCCACGCCGACGCCGGGACCAGGTCCAGGTCCGGGACCTGGTCCAGGACCGAGGCCGCGGCCGCGGGCGGAGTCGGCGTCGGAGTCGGAGGCGGTGTTTGTGTCGACATGACTATGGTCATTGGTCATGGTCATGTGAACCCGTTGTGGCGCCGCAGTGGGGGCCGGCATCCGTTGCGGTGCCTGAGGTGATGTTCTTCGGTGTGGGCATCGTGCGTTTCATCGCTTCGTAAGGGGCGCGCGTTAGACAGGAGGGATCCACCTGCGAGATCCCCGATGAGTGCAACCGTCCTGACCCTGACCCTGACTGCCGCCGGCGCCGGTGCGCTGGCCATGGTGCTGCCCGCCGCCAAGCGCCGCCTCGAGCTGTCGCTCGCCAAGCATCCGTCGCTGACGGGGCATGCGCGGATGGCCAAGCGGGTCGCGTCGCTGCTGCCGGCCTATGCGTTCGACGAGGACCGGTTCTTCGACTCCGACGGCGCGCCCGCCGACGTCGTGGCGCGGCGGCGTGCAGGCTTCGCGCAGCTGTCGGCGCTGTACCGCACCCGCTTCGCGCGCAGCGCCGAATGCACGGCGCAGACGCAGGCGGGCCTGTCGGACCTGCAGTTCACGAGCGCGTACCGCGTGCCCTTCCAGTACAGCCCGATCGTGCGCGCCCACCTGAACGGCGGCAGCTTCCTGCAGCGGTCGGACGGGGTCACGCTCACCGACCTCGACGGCAACGTGTTCCTCGACCTCACCGGCGCGTACGGCGTCAACGTCTTCGGCTACGACTTCTACAAGGACTGCATCCGCGAAGGCAGCGAACGCGCGGCGGCGCTCGGGCCGGTGCTCGGCGCCTACCATCCGGTGGTTGCCTCCAACGTGCAGCGCCTGCGCGCGATCTCGGGGCTCGGCGAAGTATCGTTCCACATGTCGGGCACCGAGGCGGTGATGCAGGCCGTGCGCCTGGCGCGGTACCACACGCGCCGCACGCACCTGGTGCGGTTCTGCGGCGCGTACCACGGCTGGTGGGAAGACGTGCAGCCCGGCATCGGCAACCCGCTGCCGCCGCGCGAGACGTACACGCTGCGCGACATGGACGACGCGTCGCTGAAGGTGCTGCGCACGCGGCGCGACATCGCCTGCGTGCTGGTCAACCCGCTGCAGGCGCTGCATCCGAACATGAACGCGCCGGCCGATTCGTCGCTGGTCGCAGGCGGCCGGGCGGTGGCCTTCGACCGTGCGGCGTACACGGACTGGCTGCAGCGCCTGCGTGCGCTGTGCCGCGCGCGCGGCATCGTGCTGATCTTCGACGAGGTGTTCGTCGGCTTCCGTCTGGCGCAGGGGGGCGCGCAGGAATACTTCGGCGTGCGCGCCGACATGGTCACGTACGGCAAGACGCTGGGCGGCGGCCTGCCGGTGGGCGTGGTGTGCGGGCGCGCCGACCTGATGCGCCGGTTCCGCGACGACCGGCCGGCGGACGTCTGCTTCGCGCGCGGCACGTTCAATGCGCACCCCTACGTGCAGGGCGCGATGCACGCGTTCCTCGATCGGCTCGAGTCGCCGCAGGTCCGCGCGCTGTACGACGGTCTCGACGCGCGCTGGAATGCGCGCGCGCAGCGCCTGAACGCGGCGCTGCAGGCCGAGGGGCTGCCCGTGCGGGTGGCGAACCTCTCGACGATCTGGACCGTCTGGTACCCGCAGCCGTCGCGCTACCACTGGATGCTGCAGTACTACCTGCGCGCCGAAGGGCTGGCGCTGAGCTGGGTGGGCACGGGCCGGCTGGTGTTCAGCCTGAACTACGGGGATGCGGAGTTCGACGCCGTGGTCGAGCGCTTTCTGGCTGCGGCGCGTGCGATGCGGCGTGACGGCTGGTGGTGGACCGACCGCGCGCTGACCGGCAAGGCGATCCGCCGGCGCATCCTGCGCGAGATGTTCACGCGGCGGCGCTGAGGCGCCGCGGCGCGCGGCCGTGGCGCACCCGCCGTACGCCACTCAGTGCCGCTCCGGGGGCTGCATCGGGTCGAGGCGCTGTCCGCGCAGCAGGTGCAGCGGTGCGCGGTGGTACAGCTTGATGTCGTGGAACGGGTCCGTGAGGATCTTGAGCATCCACGTCAGTCCGGTGGTGGCGTCGCGGATCACGCACAGCTGCACCGTGCGGAACACCAGGCCACCGATGCCGATGAACAGCCACAGCAGGCCCACCTGACGCACCAGGCCCATCGGGCCCTCGCCGTCGACGTAAGGCTGCAGCACGCTCGGGTCGAGCAGCGGCACCAGCGGCGCGCCGGCCCAGATCGCGAGCAGCACGACCTTGCGGCGCAGGTTGTAGCCGACCTTGATCTCCTCCTTGTACGCGTGCGTGGCCTGGTTCACGGCGTCGTAGCCTTTCGGCTCGAAGAAGAAGTGGCCGATCTGGCGGCTGGTCATCGCCACCAGCCAGCCGATCAGCGACGCCAGCACCGGATCGGTGAACAGCAGCACGTACGCGCACAGGAAGCTCAGCGCGCTCACCAGGTGCAGCGACTGGTTGATGCGGCTGTGGTGGTAGTAGCGGTGATCGTCCCAGCGCTGGACCGCCAGGGTGTGCATCAGGTTCTTCAAGGGACCTCCTCGGTGATCGGGGCATGCCCGCGGCGCGATTGTCGCGAGCCGGCGATGACGGCGCGCTGACGCTGCGATGAAGGTTCGGCGACAGCGGTGCGTCGGCCGCGCGACAGCAGGGCGGCCGATGATCGACAGGGATGCCCGGTCATCGAATCGTCGTGTCGCACGGGCACGATGGGCGCATGGACGACGCGCTGGAGCC
>JAKOZZ010000091.1 GCA_029779755.1 Pseudomonadota bacterium | reverse complement strand
GCCCAGCGCAGGATCAGCACCGAGACCACCAGCGACAGCAGCAGCGAGACGCTGAACGAGAACATCGTCAGCAGGCGCGCAGGCGGGCGCCGTACGCGCGGTAGGTGCGCGAGGACCAGACCTTGAACAGGCTGTTCAGGTGCCACAGGAACGGCCGCAGCGAGCGGCGGCTGCTGCGCTGGGCCACGTGCACCATGCGCGCGTCGAGCACCTGCGCCAGCCGCCAGCCGGCCAGCCGCGTGCGCGCGCACAGGTCGAAGTCTTCGCAGTACATGAAGAAGCGCTCGTCGAAGCCGCCGACCGCGCGGAACACGTGCGCGGGGATCACCATGCACACGCCGGCGAACCAGTCGGGCGCGGGGCTGGGCGACCGGTGGCCGAGGGTGCGGCGCAGGATCGACGACGGGGTCGGCAGCTCGCGGGCCACGTCGGCCTCGCGGCCGTCGATCTCGAGCACGCGCGGCACGGCCAGCCCCAGCAGCGGGTCGTCGAACGCGGCGGCCAGCGCGGGCAGCGGGTCGTCGAGCAGGTCGAGATCGGGATTCATCACCACGAAGAGCGGGGTGTCGCAGGCGGCGAAGGCCTGGTTGTGGTTGCGGCTGAAGCCCTGCTGTCGGGCATTGCGCAGCACCCGGATCTCGAACGGCGCCCCGGGCGCGAGCTCGGCCGGCAGCGGTTCGTCGACGTTCACCGTGACGACCACGCGCGCCACCAGCGCGGTCGCACCGCGCGCGATGCGCGCCGCCTCGAGGGCGGCGATCTGGGCGATCAGCGCCTGGATCAGGCCGGCCTGCAGATGGCTCACCACCGACACGGTCAGCAGGGGCGCCGCGGGCCCCGGCCGGGCCGCCTCAGCGCCATCCGTGCGGCCGGACACATCCGTCGCGGACCCGTGCGGGCCGGGCGCCACGCCCCGTGCCGTCGGCGTTCCGTTCGGTTCAAGACGTTCGACGACCAGTTTCCGGCCCCGCTCAGAATGCACCGTACAATCCCAGGTTTGGCCGCGTCGCGCCAAGCCTGTTACTTTACCCTAACGGTCGTTCATGTCCTCGTTGCCTGCTTCGCCAGCGTCGTCGGACCTGGTCAGCGTGATCGTGCCTGCGTACAACCACCAGGCATTCGTGGCCGAAGCGATCGAGAGCGTGCTCGCGCAGCAGGTCGAGTTCGAGCTGATCGTGATCGACGACGGCTCGACCGACCGCACCCCCGAGATCGTCGACCAGTATCGGGCCGATCCGCGGGTGCAGGTGATCCATCAGCGCAACGCGGGGTCGCACGCCGCCATCAACCGCGGCCTGTCGCTGGCCCGCGGCCGTTATGTCGCGATCCTCAATTCCGACGACCGCTTCGCGCCGAACCGGCTCGCCACGCTGGTGGCGCTGGCGCGCTCGCGCCATCCGCTGCCCACGTTCGCCGTCACCGGCGTGCGCCTGATCGACGGTCTCGGCCAGGTCGTCGAGGACGTCGCGCATCCGTGGCTCGTGATGTACCGGCAGATCCTCGAGGTCTGGGACCGCGAGCAGGACCCGCTGCAGACGCTGCTGTGGGGCAACTTTGCGGTGTCCACGTCCAACCTGTTCGCCGACCGGGTGCTGATCGACACCCTCGGCCCGATGCGGCCGCGCCGCTACGTGCTCGACTGGGAGTACGCGCTGCGCGCGCTCGCCCGCTGCCCGGAAGCCTTCGTGTTCCGGCCCGACCTGCCGCTGCTCGACTACCGGATGCACGGCAACAACACCATCCTGCGCGGCGCGGTGCGCAACCACCTCGAGGCGGCCCACCTGCTGCGCTCGGCGATCGCCGCCGCCTGGGGGCCGAAGCTGGCGCGGCCGCTGCGGCGCATCGCGCTGCTCGAGCGTTTCCTGCGGCGCGAGGAGTGGCTGCACCGCATCCACGAGAACAAGGTGCTGGCCGCGTCGCTCAACGACGTCAAGCAGGAGCGCGATGCCGCGCACGCGGCGCTGGCCCAGGGGCTCGAGAACATCGAGACGCTGAAGGATCAGCTGCGCGCGGCCTGGACCGACGTCGCGGCGTCGAACGAGCGCGAGCGCCTGCTCGACGAGCGCCTGCACGCGCGGGACGCCGAACTGCAGGTCACGCGCAGCGCGCGCGACGCCCTGCTGGCGCGCACCGCCCATGCCGAGGCCGAGATCCGCGCGATGCGGGCCTCGGTGTCGTGGCGGATCACCTCGCCCCTGCGCCGGCTGATGACCTACAGCCGCAACCGCCCGGCACTGCGCCGCGCGCTGCTGGCGGCGCGCCGGGTGGCCGCGGCCGCCTACCGCACGGTGCGGGGCGGGGCGGTGGCCGCGCCCGCGGGGCAGGGGGCCGGCGCGCACGCACTGGCCGCCCCGGGCGACCCCGCCGTCCCGGGCACGCCGCTGTCGCCGCGCTGCACGGCCGACTATGCGGTCTGGCTGGCGGCCGAGGCGCGCGCGCTCGAGGCATTGAAGGCGCAGGCGCCGCGTCTGGTCGCGGCGCTGCCGCAACGACCGCGCTTCTCCATCGTCGTGCCGGTGTTCGACACCGACCCGGCGATGCTGGCGGCCATGCTCGACTCGGTGTCGGCACAGTGGTATCCCGACTGGGAACTCTGCGTGTGCGACGACGCGTCCACCCGCGCCGACACCCGCGCCCTGATCGACCGTCGCGTCCAGGAGGAGGCCGACGCGGCGCAGCGCGAGTCCCGCGCGCGCCGGTTCCGCTTCGTGCGTCGCGAGCGCAACGGGCACATCGTGACGGCCAGCAACGAGGCGCTGGGGCTTGCCCAGGGCGACTGGGTGGTGCTGCTCGACCACGACGACCTGCTCGCGCCCCACGCGCTGCTGCGTCTGGCGCAGACGATCGCCGAGCAGCCCGACGCCCAGCTCATCTACACCGACGAGGACAAGCTCGACGAGCAGGGCCTGCGCTGCCTGCCGTTCTTCAAGCCCGACTGGTCGCCCGCGCTGCTGGTCACGCAGAACTACATCGGCCACCTGGTGTGCGTGCGCCGCGCGCTGGTGCGGGCGGTGGGCGGCTTCCGCGACGAAACCGAAGGCAGCCAGGACTACGACCTGCTGCTGCGCATCGCGCAGCACCTGGGCAATCCGCCCGCCGGCGGCCGCCTCGACGGCCGGGCCGCGATCCTGCATCTGCCCGAGGTGCTCTATCACTGGCGCATGCACGCCGGGTCGACCTCGTCGAGCAGCGGGGCCAAGCCCTATGCGCACGAGGCAGGGCGCCTCGCACTCGAGCGTGCGCTCGACACGCGCTATGGCGACGCGTTCGACTGGGTCGAGGATGGCCGCTTCCTGTTCACGTACGCACCGCGCTTCCGCCGTCCCGACGGGCTGAAGGTGTCGCTGATCGTGCCCACGCGCGACCGCATCGACCTGCTCGACGCCTGCGTGCGCAGCCTGCGCGACACGCGCGCCGGCGCCGACTGGGAGCTGCTGATCCTCGACAACGGCTCGGTCGAGCCCGCGTCCCATGACTGGTTCGCGCGCATCCAGCAGGAGGACCCGCGTGTGCGGGTGCTGCCCGCGTCGATGGCGTTCAACTGGTCGCGCCTGAACAACCTCGGCGCGCGCAGCGCCACCGGCCAGGTGCTGCTGTTCCTGAACAACGACACCGAGGTGATCACCGAGGACTGGCTGGGCCGCATGGCCGAATGGGCGCTGCTGCCGGACGTGGGCACGGTCGGCGCGCAGCTCCTCTACGGCGACGGCACGATCCAGCACGCCGGCGTGGCCGTCGGCATGGGCGGCTGGGCCGACCATCCGTTCAAGGCGATGGCGCCCGAGCACTTCCCCAGCCCGACCGTGTCGTCGCAGCTCACGCGCAACGTGCTGGCCAGCACCGGCGCCTGCGTGGCGATCTCGCGTGCGACCTTCGACGCACTGGGCGGCTTCGACGAGGAGTTCGAGATCTGCGGCAGCGACGTCGAGATCGCGCTGCGTGCGCACCGTCGCGGCCTGCAGAACGTCTACCTGGCCGACGTGCAGCTGCGTCACCACGAGTCCAAGACGCGCTCGCCGCACGTGCCGCAGAACGACTTCGTGCAGTCGCAGATCCACTACGCGCCGTACCGTGAGCAGGGCGACCCGTTCTGGAATCCGAACCTCTCGCGCGACAGCACGACGCCGATGGCCAGTGACCGGCACGTGTCGGCGCTGGCCGACCGGGCGCTCGCCGGCGGCCTGCTCGGCGCGCATGCTGCGATCACGTCCCACGGGCCGTCCGGCGAAGCCGCGACCGCCGATCGACCGGAGGCATCGGGGGGCGCCGCGTCCCCGGCCGTGCGTCCCGCATCGGCCGACGCACTGGCGTCGGTCGACGGGCGGTCGCCGGGCGCGTTGGCGATGCCGGGCAACCCGGCGACGGCGGCGGCCGCGCTGGCATCGGGAGGGGCGACGCAGGCCGCGTCGTCACCGACGGCGGCGCCGGCCGTGCCCGCCGGCGTGGCGATCGACGTGCCCGAGGTGCAGCCGATCGTCGGCCGGGCGTCCCCTGCGACGGGGCCGCGGCTGAACCTGCTGCTGCCGTCGCTGCAGCCGCAGCACCTGTTCGGGGGCATTGCGACCGCGCTGCAGTTCTTCCTCGAACTCGCGCGCGACGACGGGCGCCTGCGCATCGTGCTCACGGACCAGGCCGACCCGCCCGATCCCGCCACGCTGCCCGAATCCCTGCGCGGCTGGACGGTGGTCGACGCCAGCGACAACGGCGCGGCCGCGACCGAAGGGCGCACCATCGTCGCGTTCGGCGCGCGCGCCGGCGCCACGCTGGCGGTCGGCGCCGGCGACCGGTTCATGGCCACCGGCTGGTGGACCGCCTACTGCGCGCAACGTCTGCTCGAGTGGCAGGCGCGGCAGTACGGTGCCGACCGTCACCCGCTGCTGTACTTCGTGCAGGATTTCGAGCCCGGCTTCTACCCCTGGTCGACGCGCTACATGCTGGCGCTCAGCACCTACACCTGGGACGGGCCGTTGCTGCCGGTG
>JAKOZZ010000085.1 GCA_029779755.1 Pseudomonadota bacterium | reverse complement strand
CGACGGCCTGTGCAAGCTGCTGTCGCTCGACATGCGCGTGGTCGACGTCAGCTGGGTGGGCCTGAAGCTGCGCAAGCTGCTGAGCTTCGGCGAGCTCAACGGCTCGTTCTGGGCGCAGGTGCCCGACGAGCAGCGCCAGCAGGTGTGGCCCAGCACGGTCGCGTACATGGCCGCGCTCATCATGAACCGCTACAAGGTGCTCGGCCTGATGGATGCCGACGGCCGCGCGATCGGCGGGGCCGGCGCACTGGCCATCCCCGAGAACGGCTCGGCGCCGCCGCAGCCGGTGTCCACCGTGATCGCCGGCAAGGCCTGTCCGTCATGCGGTGCGCATGCGTACATCAAGCGCGACGGCTGCATGTTCTGCACGGCGTGCGGGCATCAGGGGGAGTGCGGCTGAGGCCGCAGCGACCGAACGCGAACACACGGGTTCCGACACTCATGTACCTGCCCCCGCACTTCAGCGAGCCGCGCCTCGAGGAACTCCATCGCATCCTTCGCGAGTATCCGCTCGGCATGCTCGTCACGCACGGCCCCGCCGGGCTCGACGCGAACCACATCCCGTTCGAGCTCGACCCGGAGCGCGGCCCGCACGGCACGCTGCTCGCGCACGTCGCCCGCGCCAATCCGCTGTGCACCGAGTTCGCCGGCGGTGCGGACGTGATGGTGGTGTTCCGGGGCGTGCAGGGCTACATCTCGCCCAACTGGTATCCGAGCAAGCACGAAACGCACCGCCAGGTGCCGACCTGGAACTACGAAGTCGTGCATGCGCACGGCCGGCTGCGCCTGGTCGACGACGAGAAGTTCGTGCGCGGCATCGTCGCCCGGCTGACGCGCCGTCACGAAGCCACCGAGCCGAAGCCCTGGAAGATGGGTGAGGCGCCGGCCGACTACCTGGACCGGATGCTGCAGGCCATCGTGGGCGTCGAGATCGAGGTGGTGCGGCTCGAGGGCAAGCGCAAGCTCAGCCAGAACCGCGAAGCGCGCGACGTCGACGGTGCGGTGCGCGCACTGCAGGAGCGCGGCCAGGAGGCGCTGTCGTCGGCGATGTCCGGCGCACGGCGCTGACGGTCATGCCCGGCGCGCGCTGCTGACGCTCAAGCGCGACCCGCGCCGCTGACCGTCGTGCCCGACCTCACCCAGCTCGCCGTGTTCTTCGCGGCGGCCGCGCTGCTGGCCGTCACGCCCGGACCGGGCATCTTCTACGTGGCGGCCCGCGCGCTGGCGGGCGGCCGTGCCGAAGGGATCGCGTCGAGTCTCGGCACGGCGCTGGGCGGCCTGATGCACGTGCTGGCCGGGGCGCTGGGC
>JAKOZZ010000071.1 GCA_029779755.1 Pseudomonadota bacterium | reverse complement strand
GCGGCCAGCGCATCGAGCTCGCGCCACAGGTCGGCGTTCTTGACCGGCTTGCGGTCGGCCGTCATCCAGCCGCGCTTCTTCCAGGACGGCAGCCACTCGCTGATGCCCTTCTGCACGTACTGCGAATCGGTGTGCACGTGCACCGCGCTGGGCCGGTTCAGTGCCTGCAGCGCACGGATGACGGCCGTCAGCTCCATGCGGTTGTTGGTGGTCTCGCGCTCTCCGCCGAACAGTTCCTTCTCGTGCGGACCGAAGCGCAGCAGCGCCCCCCACCCTCCGGGGCCCGGGTTGCCTTTGCAGGCGCCATCCGTGAATATTTCGACGACGTTGTCCATGGATCCTCTCGCGCCGTATTCTAAGCGGGCCGGGTCGGCGGCTCGACGCGGGCCGATCACATCGCGCGTTCCGGGAGTCCGATGCTCGATCGACAAGTCCTCAAGCACCTCGAAGCGTTGCGCGGCAGGATGACCCTGCCGTTGCGCATCCGGCTCTGGAACGGCCACGAAGTCGATCTGGGTCCGGATCCCGATGTCACCCTCATCCTCAAGGACCCGGTCGCGGCGCGGCATCTGGCCAGGCCCTCGATGGCTGCGCTCGGCGCCGGCTACGTCGAGGGGCACCTGGACGTCGATGGTCCGATCCGCAGCGTCGTGCGCGTCGCCGAATCACTGGCACGCGACCAGGACCGCCAGGGCGGGCTGGGCGCGCTGCCCAACTGGCTCACCCGCCACACGCGCGGCAGCGACCGGCAGGCGATCGAATACCACTACGACGTCTCGAACGCGTTCTACAGTGCGTGGCTCGATCCCAACATGGTGTATTCGTGCGCCTACTACGAGAACGGCGACGAGGACCTCGCCACCGCGCAGATCGCCAAGATCGACCACATCTGCCGCAAGCTGCGGCTCGAGCCGGGCCAGCGCCTGCTCGACATCGGCTGCGGCTGGGGCGCCCTGGTCATCCATGCCGCCCGCCACTACGGCGTGCAGGCCACCGGGATCACGCTGTCGACGAACCAGCACGCGCTGGCCACCGAGCGCGTCGCCGCCGCCGGACTGCAGGACCGCGTCGAGATCCGCCTTCAGGACTACCGCGACGTCCCGGAGGCCGAAGGCTTCGACCGCATCTCCTCGGTCGGCATGTTCGAGCACGTGGGCCTGAAGAACCTGCCCGCGTACTTCAAGCAGGTCGCGCGCCTGCTCAAGCCGGGGGGCGTCGCGCTGAACCACGGCATCACGTCGAGTGACCACGACAGCCGCAGCGTGGGCCTCGGGGCGGGCGAGTTCATCGACCGGTACGTGTTTCCGGACGGCGAGCTGCCGCACGTGTCGCTGGCCATCCGGGAGCTGAGCGCCGCCGGCCTCGAGCTCACCGACGCGGAGTCGCTGCGGCGGCACTACGAGAAGACCCTGTGGGCCTGGTCCGACGCGTTCGAGCAGCGCCTCGCGCAGATGGAGGCGCTGGCCGGCACGCGCCGCGCGCGCATCTGGCGTGTGTATCTGGCCGGCTGCGCGCACGCGTTCGCGCACGGCTGGATCAACCTCTATCAGCTGCTCGCGGTCAAGCCGGTGGCCGCGTCCACGGGCGCGCTCAGTCCGCTGCCTCTGTCGCGGCGCTACATGTACGAGGGCGGACCGGTTCGCTGACGGTACGAGGGCCGACCGGCGCACGGACGGTACGAGGGGCGACCGGTGCGCCGATGTCGTCCCGCCCGATGCATTCGGACACGCTGAGCGGCGCCGTGGCGGCCTGCCGGGCGGGCGCGCCACGCCGCTTCCACGCCGGCGCGATCAGCCGCATGCCGCGCACGCGCTTGACCGCCGCCACGAAGTACCCGGCACCGCAGATCGGCCACCAGCGATCCCCCGCATGCTCCATGAAGGCCGTGCGCTCCAGCCACGCCTGACTGCGGCACGGCGGGCGGTAGCAGCCATAGCGCGTGCGCTCCAGATCGAAGCCCAGCAGCTTCACCCAGTCGCGCAGCCGCTGCACGGCGATGAACCGGCCCTCGCGCGGCAGGAACGGCGGCACGAAGCCACGCGCGACCATCTGCCGCGCGCCCCACAGGCTGATCGGGTTCATGCCCGACACGAACAGGCGGCCCTCGGGACGCAGCACGCGATCGACCTCCCGCAGCACCTGGTGCGGGTCGTGGGCGAACTCGAGCACGTGGGGCAGCACGACCAGATCCAGCGACTGCGACGCGAACGGCAGCTCTTCGAAATGCGCGACCCGCACCGTCGCGACGGCCGAGTCGGCCGTCCCGCCAACGTCCGCCACATCGTCGATGAACCGCGCATGGATGCGGCTCGGCATCCGGTTGGTGCGCAGACAGTCGATCTGGGGCATGCCGCACTGCAGCGCGTAGAAGCCGAACACGTCGGCCACGGCAGCATCGAACTGGGCCTGTTCCCACGCGAGCAGATATCGGCCCGGCGGAGACCCGAGCCAGTCGATCAGCCGGCCCTCGGGACCTATAATCGAGGTTTGCATGAAGCGGTGAATCCCTTGCAGACAACCTGGCGCTACTCCGCGCCGGCGCACCCGCTGATCGGTGCGATTCCGGCGTTCACGGACAACTACTTCTGGCTGATCCGCTCGGCTGACGGTCGCAGCGCTGCCGTGGTCGACCCGGGCGATGCCGCACCGGTCGAGGCGGCGCTGGCAGCGGCCGGCCTCGAGTTGACCGCGATTGTACTGACGCACCATCACGCCGACCATGTCGGCGGGGTGAAGGCACTGCGCGAACGCCATCGTCCGGTCGTCTTCGGCCCGGCGGCCGAATCGATCGACGGTGTCGACCATCCGCTTGCCCATGGCGACCGCATCGAGCTCCCCGGCATCGGCCTGGCGCTCGACGTGATCGGCGTGCCGGGCCACACGCGCGGGCACATCGCCTATTTCGGACGGCACCACGGCAGCGACGCGCGGCCCGTGCTGTTCTGTGGCGACACCCTGTTCGCGGGCGGCTGCGGCCGCGTGTTCGAGGGCACGCCCGAGCAGATGCTTGCTTCGCTCGGACGCCTGGCGTCGCTGCCCGCCGACACGCTCGTCTACTGCGCGCATGAATACACGCTGTCGAACCTGCGCTTCGCCGCCGCGGCCGAGCCCGACTCCGATGACGTGCGCCAGCGCCTCGACGAGGCCAGCCGCATGCGCGCGCAGGCGCTGTCCACCGTGCCCAGCACGGTCGGCGTCGAGCTCGCCACCAACCCCTTCCTGCGGACCCACCTGCCCGGGGTCCAGGCGTCGGCCGAGCAGCGGCTCGGCCACGCGCCCTTCGACGCGGTGCAGGCGTTCGCCGCCATCCGCGAATGGAAGAACGTCTTCTGACGGCATGCGACCCCGAACGCGCCAGGGGCATTCCCCGGCGCGCACTTCTTCCGTAGAATCAGAGTTTTAGGGGAATCCGTTGCAGCGATTTCACACGTTTGTATCCGGGCGGATTGCGCGGACGGTCCTGCTGATCTCGGCCGTCGCCACCTACGCCGGCTGCGCAAGCGTCGGCCCGGCACCGTCCGAATCCTCCGACCAGGCCCAGGCCCCCTCCACCGTCTCCGTTCCTCAACCGACCAGCGCCGAACCGGCCGACCGCCGGGGCCCGCGCCGTGCGTCCGCCGACGCGCAGCGCGCGCCCGACGGCAGCGCCTTTCCCGATGCCTGGATCGGCAGCGCGGCCACGCGCCCGCAGGCCGGCGCCAGCGGGGCCGGCACGCAGACCGACCCGAACGCCACTGCCCAGCATCGTGACCTGTGGGATCGCATCCGCAAAGGGTTCGCGATGCCGCCGCTCGACACGCCGCTGGTGGCCGAGAAGGAGCGCTTCTACCTGTCCAAGCCGGAATACCTGCAACGCATGATGCAGCGTGGCGGACGGTACCTGTTCCACATCGTCGAGGAGCTCGAGAAGCGCGGCATGCCCACCGAGCTGGCGCTGCTGCCCTTCGTGGAGAGCGCGATGAATCCGGTGGCGGTGTCGCCCGCACAGGCGGCCGGTCTGTGGCAGTTCATCCCCTCCACCGGCAGGCAGTACGAGCTGCACCAGAACTGGTGGGTCGACAACCGCCGCGACGTCGTCAAGTCGACGCGGGCCGCGCTCGACTACCTGCAGCGCATCTATGCAATGCACGGCGACGACTGGTTCCTCGCGCTGGCCTCGTACAACTGGGGTGAAGGTTCGGTCGGCCGCGCCATCAAGAAGAACCAGGCGCGCGGGCGTCCCACCGACTACCTCAGTCTCGACATGCCGGCCGAGACGCGGCACTACGTGCCGAAGCTGATCGCGCTCAAGAACATCCTGCTGCAGGCCGACACGCTCGGGCTGAACCTGCCGCCCCTGCCGAACCGGCCGTACTTCGTCACCATCGACAAGACGCGCCCGATCGATCTGAAGCTCGCCGCGCAGTTCGCCGGCATGAGCGTCGAGGAGTTCGTCGCACTCAACCCCGCGCACAACCGCCCGGTCATCTCCGCCACGCGCAACAACCAGCTGAAGCTGCCGGCCGACCGTGTGCCTGCGTTCCTGAACGCCGTCGAGCGCCACGAGAAAGCCAAGATGGTGTTCGCATCGTGGCAGCCCTACACGCTCAAGCCGGGCGAGACGCTCGACTCGGTCGCCCACCGCGGCGGCGTCGCCACCGCCGAACTGCGCAAGGCCAACGGGCTGCGCGAAGGCCAGCGCATCGTCGCCGGCACGCGCATCCTCGCGCCTCAGGGCAACGTCGAGGACGAGCAGAAGGTCGAGCACTTCGTCGCCCCGCGCGTGTACGAGCAGATCGACCGCCCGCCGGTCTATCACACGGTGGGCAAGGCCGAATCCGCGCCGTCGATCGCGCAGCGCTATGGCATCACCACGGCCACGCTGGCGGCCTGGAACGGCATCAAGCGGGGGGTCAAGCGCGGCATGCGGCTGCTGGTGCAGCCGGCGGCCACGCAGACCCTGCTCACCAACGAAGACGGCGAGCGCTCGATCGTCAACACGCAGCACCTGGTGAAGGTGGCTGCGGCAGCCGAGACGGCCCAGAAGGATCCGGAGCCCGCGCCCGCCGCCTCGGCCGCGACACCGGCCGTCACCGCGTCGCGTGCGCGGAGCCTGCCCACCGCGGCCACGGTGGCGAAATCCATCGAAGCCTCGGGCGGCCGTGCCGCACGTCCGGCCGTGCGTGCACAGGCGGGGTCCGACGCACGACAGCGGCGCGATTCGCCCGCCACGGTGGCACGCCAGGTGGCGCGCAAGGGGTCCGAACGGGTGTCGACCGCCCTCGGCAACGCCGGTCTGTCGCGCAAGGCTGCCGAGCCCCAGCGCAAGAGCACCTCGTCGCGCACGCCGGCGCCGGTGCGCGGCCCGATCCGCGCCACCCAGGACAACCGGTTCGGTCGGCGCTGAACTCGGCCGCATGGTTCGCTGATCCCGGCCGCATCTGTTTCACGGAAGCCCGCGCAAGCGGGCTTCTGCGTTTCAGGCGGTCCGCCTCCACCGTGCAGGCGGTCTGGCCCCACCGCGAGAAGCCGGCTATCCTCACCGCTCCCACGAGAGGAGATACAACACATGGATAGAAGAACCGCGCTCGCCGGCATGGCCGCGATGACGCTCGCCGCAACCACCCGCGCCCAGACCGGCAACTTCCCCACGAAACCGATCCGCATCATCCTGCCCTTCAACGCAGGCAGCGGCACCGACTCGACCGCACGCGCCTATGGCGAGATCATGAGCAGGATGCTGGGCCAGCCGGTGATCGTCGAGAACCGGCCCGGCGCCAGCGGCCTCATCGCCATCCAGGCGGTGAAGGCGTTGCCCGCCGACGGCTACACGATCTTCTCGGGCACCACCTCGCCGATGTGCGTGATGCCCGTGCTCAACAAGAACCTGCCCTACGATCCGTTCAAGGACTTCCGCCCCCTGCACGGACTGTCGATGTGACCGGCCTCGTTCATCGTGAAGGGCGATTCGCCCTACAAGACGATCGGCGATCTGGTTGCCGCGGCCAAACGGGAGAAGCGCACGCTCAACGTCGGCAACTACTCCGACGGCTACATGCTCGTCGCCGCCTGGCTCGGGACCGCCGCCGGCGTCTCCGTCAACCACGTCCCCTACAAGGGTGGCGCCCAGATGCAGACCGACGTGATGGGCGGATCCCTGGACATCGGCGTCAACGACTTCAGCGGCGTGGCCACCCTCGCCCGTGAAGGGCGTCTGCGCATCCTCGCCATCACCGACGCGAAGCGGCACCCGATGTTCCCGGACGTGCCCACGATGAAGGAGAGCGGCTTCCCCGACTTCGAGACGTACGTGTTCGCGTCGCTGTACGTGCGCGCCGAGACGCCCGACGACATCACCAACAAGCTCGCCGACACCGTGCGCGCCGCGATGCTCACGCCCGAAGGCAAGGCCTTCCAGGCGACGAACACCGGCACCCCGATGATGATGCACACCAAGGAGCTGGGCGACTTCCAGCGCCGGGATTACGAACGCTTCAAGAAGGTGGCAGAGGCCGCCGGCATCCAGCCGAAGTAGCCCGACGGTCCGGCCGCAGCGCCGCTGCGGCCGGCGAGACCGTTTCGTGATCTTTCCGAGCCCTCGAGTCCATCGAGGCGCCTCGGGAACGTGAACTGCGCGCTGCACACTCTCCGCCACGAATGGGAGGAGAGTGATGCGCAACCCCCTCGATGCAGCCTACCCGCCGCTTCATCGGCGCGAAGTCCTCGACGCCTTGCGCGACCGGGACGTCGAGGACACCTACGACGAGGTGTTCGACCACTCGGGCCGTCCGCGGAAGGTCGCGGTGCGCGGCCACGACGCGTTCGCCGTGCGCGGCAGCGACCTGCCCTTCGTGCACCCCCACCACGCACGCGCCGAGCGGGGCGATGACATCCGATCCGCGCCCGCCGATCGCGTCCGGTCCCTGCGTACCGATCAGGCCCGCTCGGCGAGGGCCGCTCACGTCCGGGCGGCGCGCGCCGGCCACGTCCAATCCGCGCGTGCCGGTCAGGTCCGACCCGCACGCCTCCACCGCCTCCGCGCAGTGCTTGCCCGCACCCTCAGCGGCCTGCACGGCGATCACGGCCAGCCCGTACGGCGACGCTCGCTCCTGATCCGGCTGTCGGCACTCATCGCCCTGGCGACCGGCACCCTGCTTTCGACGGCAGCGCACGCGCAGGTCACCAACATCGACTATCCGCTCGAGACCGTGCGCTTCATGGCCACCGCCACCGGCGACGGCGCGGCGGCCGCCGCGGCCCCCGTCGTGCTGGGCCTGCTGCACGAGCGCAGGACCGTCGACCGGGACGCGGCGGCAAAGGCCGACGACGCGGCCGCAATGCTTCGCGTCGAGACCGAGGGATCCCGCGCGGCGCCGATGGCATCCGTTTCGTACATGCGCTCCGAGCCGGTGCTGCCGGCATGGGCGTGCGCAGGGCCCTGCGCCGCGCAGCAGTGACCCCCGCCGGGACGCAGGACCGGGCAGCGAACCGACGTCCCGCGTCCGGCCGCGCTACGCCGCCTGAAGCGCCGACACGTCGATGTGATACAGCTCGGCGACGTTCTCGGACAGGATCGCCCGGCGCTGCGCGTCGGTCAGCATGCCCGCCTGCTTCTGCAGCATCTCCTGGGACCACGGCCAGGTCGAGTCGGAGTGCGGGAAATCGTTCGCCCACATCAGTCGCCGCCAGTTCA